>CAISKC010000270.1 GCA_903885895.1 uncultured Legionella sp. | reverse complement strand
TATTACTTATCAATCCATTGCCTTTTATATCACACGCTTGGATAAGCTGCTTGTGAGCTATGCTGATTTTCTATTTACGAGTCTTGACCCAGATTATGAGGAAAATATCCAAAACATTATTAACCAAGGGCAAACCATTGATAAATTTGGTCGCCTGAGCCCGCCTATAGATAGAGTAGATGCACTCACACGGTATATCAAAGACTATATTGACCAGATTATAGCCTCTCATCAAATCGAGAGCCTCCATGATAAAACACTTGTCGAGCTATTTGATGCCGCAACCATAGACAAGCATTATTACGATAAAATCACCGCAAGTGTTGGACCAGTCTTATCTGAAATCAACAAAAGCAACGCCTCCAGTATTTTTTCTTTCAAAGACAATCCCTCGGAAATTCAATTGATGACTGCCATTACTCAAAAAAAAATTATCTATATAGGATTAGACAGTCTAAGTAATTTCAATGTAGCGCAAGCCTTTGGCAAAGCATTTCTATCCGACTTGGTCTCAACCGCTGGTAAAATCTATAAAGATAGCAACAATCAATATCGCCTAAATTTTCATTGCGATGAGTTGTCAGAAATCATCCAAGATTCTTTCGTGAAAATCCTCAACAAAGCAGGCGGCGCAGGCTTTCAAGTGACAGCTTATGCTCAAACCAAACAGGATTTAGAAGTAGCCCTTGGTTCAGCAGCTATGGCTGAAATGACAGAAGGCAACTTAAACACACTTATTATGTTGCGGGTAAAAAACGAAGAAACCGCCAATTTATTAGTCAAAATATTACCTCAAGTGGGTGTTGTGGGACATACTCAAGTATCAATGGTAAATGACACTCCCCATGGTGAGTCAGGCATCTATTTCAACACCACCAATGAAGATAGAGTACAGACCACCAATGTCCCAATGGTCGAAGTCTCGGACATCATCTCATTACCCAAAGGCCAAGCATTCGTTTTCGTCAATGGTGGAGAACTGTATAAAATCAGAATCCCCATGCCATCTAACGATGAATCAGTATCAACGGATATCAAGAAATTAATACGCCAGATTAATCATAGCTCAGTTGCCGGAGAACCTGATGCAGATAACCATTGAGCTCCACTTCAAAACACGCGAAGTTTATAAGTTATTCGAACTCAAAATCAGCGATACGCGCTTTTTTATGGAGGCAGTTTTACAAAAAATCAACCGCATCGATCTTGTAGCTCCAGAGATACAACTCCAAATTGAACAAGATCTACAATCATTAATAACTGAATTTACCCAAAAATCAGCATCCTTCGAAAAAATCCTCGATAAAAATATCAAAGCAAAAACAGTCAAGGTTATTCCAGAGTTTTATTCCAAGATCACCGTGATCAACAAAACAGGTCTTTTGCTGGCTGAGTTTATTGAAAATTATGACAACCTGCTCTCTCTAATTAAGCTCCTCCACCTTACTGCTTGCTTTGATTCTTACGATGCCTATTATGCCAATTTCAGTCGCGTAAAAAAAATAGGGAATAGTATGCTGAGCCGAATTATTTTATTGCAAAAAAAAAGCTTCTCAAGTTTACGATGCAATAATTAAGATCCATTTTTAAATCAGATTAAGCTCTTTTTCTTCGACATTTCTGACAATAATACTCTGTATTTTGGTTCGGAAAAGCGTGACTATATATGTTTTGAGCAAATCAGATGCAAATATAAAATGGTTACTCAAGAGATGAGCCATAAAGATAAACGCCTAAAAGATCAGGTCCTAAAATTAGTTTTAATAACTCTAGACTTGCTTTGAGTTGTTGCTGCATTTCATGGCTATAAGTATTGGTCATAAATTTTGATTAATTTCCTACTGGTATAGATATGTTACCAGAAAAAACAGCTTGAATGACACGTGGAGTATCAAGGCTTTGTTTCCATACAGTCATGATGAAACGGCTAATTTTCTTCATGACAAAACCAGTGTCAAAATAACATCCAAATTTCATCCATCACTCTCGCGAGTACTATAGATGCCCACCGCCGTAATTGAGGTTTATCACGTTCGCAAGTGTATGGTAAAAAACTCATATGATGGCAAAAAGCATGGAGTAATAACAGATGAAACGTACTGCTATCCACAGGACCATACGCTTTTAAAAACTGTTGGAACGTTTCTTTGCTAAAAATCATCCCAACAGCCAAATCTATTCCAGGATGTCCTATATGAGTATCACCCCAATCAATTAAACCCGTTGGTATTTGGGTCTCTGCATTCATAAGTACATGACGACTATATAAGTCTCCGTGTAAATACGATGTCCGATCCCCTGTGAATGTTAATTTGGGGAGTACATCAATGATGTCCAACAATATCGTTTTCGAAAACCCTAGATCCAAAAAATAACTTTCATACTTCGTCAGCATTTCTCGACATCGTGATATACGATGATTAACATCATAACGCCAACCCTGATCTCCTTTGAACATTCCAATGTGTTGTTCTTGAATAGGAATCGCGTGTAATGCCCTCAACCATGAGGCCAACGTTACAGCAAACGCTGAATTATTAATCAGCTCCGAGCCGCTATCTGAGACTGCTTGTCCGGCTAACATCTGATACCCGGAAAATGGATAGGGATAAGTCGCCGTAGGATGTCCAATCCATTTAGGCGTTGAAATTGGGAACTCGACTTGACTCGCAATGTAAGGCAACAACATAATTTCATTTTCCATACACATGACGCCAAATTCTCGACGCGGAAACCGGAAAATAATCGAATTATTCACCAAGTAAACCAGATTGTCCCAGCCCTCATCCAATAAATGAATGGTATTCACGGTTAGATGGTCCTGAGATTCAATCAACTGTTGCGCCAATTTTTCATGAATATCGATGGATTGATGCCATGCATGGGTCATATTTCAACTCCAAATCAGAGTAATAGCGTTGGTTATTGCGCGCTTCTCATCACAAATTTTTATTAAAAATTTCAGAAATAGCACAAATTGCTTGTGTGCTAATAAGAGAGATTAACATGTCTAGTTTATCGTCAAAACTCATGCTTTAGCCCCAAGAATTTTTACCCAATCAACACACCGTCATAAACTCTTTCAATGCACCAGTGAGTTTTCCATGCATTTGAAATGACATCAATTTTGTTTTATCACAAGCAAGCCTCAACCTATAATTGGCTAACGACCAGTAGATAAACCATAGTTTTTCGGCTATCTCAAAAGCATCCAATATCTGTAGTTGAGACCCAACAGTCCTATAATTTTTAAGGCACGCGTCTTTAATAAGTAAATACGCCTTGTCTTTCTCTGTAAGTCCATGGTGTTTTTTTATTTGTTGCAGGCAGTTTACCAAAGAAAAAAACGGATGAGAAATCACAATCTCACCCAAATCAATGATGGTGATACATTCCGTTCTAGCGTCTATCAATGTGTTATTATCATTAAAATCGGGCTGCACCATCGTTTCTTTAATTGAATAATTCGATAACTTTTCACATAAATTGGAGACGGTTGGAAACAAGGTGCTCAATTGCATGACCTCTATCTCTGACAGTCCATCCTCTATCAATATCTCTTTTTCTACAAGCAACGCCCGGTATAAATAAGGTAATTTGTCCAATCGCCAATCAGGAACACCGATATCAAGGAGCACATCGACATGCTCAGCAATTGCTAACTGCAGCGCGGTGAATTGATCTATCGCTTTGCAAAATAAGCCTGTATCGAAATGTTGTTTTAGAATCTCTCGCAATGAGCAACCTGCGTCTTGCATTAAAAAACAGTGTAATTCAGGGTTGTGTGCAATGACTATCGGAACAGAAGCATGAAAATGAGTACGTAACAACTGGATAATAGGCGCTTCCAAGGCAAGCGAGGCTGGCGTCTGTTTCAAATAGACATACCCATGAGAGGTTGCAAAACGAACTATCTGTGACCAAGGCGTATCCAGCACTCGCTCTGGCGTTTCACTGATTACTGTATACCCATGCGATGCAAGAACTTGGTGAACCCATTGAGCCACCTCTTGATTCAGATTGTTATTAATTGGC
>CAISKC010000269.1 GCA_903885895.1 uncultured Legionella sp. | reverse complement strand
TTTCTATCAGGTTGACGCTGAATCACAGTTGAATTAGAACGATCAGACATGGGCCGCAGTCTATAAAACAAGAATGTTTTAGAGTGCCTAGATCATATAGAATTGTCAACAGAACAAAGGGAACCCCTTTATACGCTTACCGTCCGTGCTGCGCGCATTAACAACATTGAAAATGCCGATGTAATCCCTTCATATCTTCATTGTGCCCACCTGATTGATACCAGAAAAAACTAGTTTTCTTAGAGTAAGAATCTTCATCAACGGGCTCAGGTCCAAAGCCCAATCCTGCATTGAGCGACGCTTTAGGTGGAATAATTTGATCATTTTTAACATTGGTGCTGACAATCTTGGGGAGATGTTCGGTATCCGCTAAAATATGATTGATGGCGGCAACCGAATTCATTTCAACATGCGCTACGTAAGTCAGCCATTTAAAAACATAGTGTAAGGGAAAATACAGTCGTGGACTCTCTGTAAACAAGGATTGGAGTGACAAAACAGCCCCTACTCCGACCCCGATTAAACTACCCAAAATCATACCCGGTACCGCAACGACCACCCCAATGATGCTGCCCAGTATATTGAAAATATGTTGGTGAACTAAAAGGGCAAATTTTGATAGCCGGGTATCAATTAACACAGTCAATTTGTCTAAAAAATTGAGTAAAGCTAGCGTAGAATCAACGGGTAATAATAATTCCAAACCATTCCGCACTATTTGTACGACTTGGGCCAGTAGATAACCCATCGATGCAATCAAAGTAGCGCAAAGCAGCCCTATGCTAGCAATAAAGCCAGCCGTCACAAACCCCAGACTAAGTCCCATCAAAGCACAGGCAAGGATTGCTGAATAAAAAGGTCTATGGCGAGGATACGCATCTATTATTTTACGAACAAAAACGATAGGTACAGCTGAAATGGACGAAAAAGAGCGTTCAATTTCTAAATTAGGTCGGTAATCACTTTTGGGCAAACGACTTGCCGCTTGACTTGCAATACCTCCGCCCAAAGAAAGGCCATAAAGCGTAATATTTTGTGCAGGCACACCTCTGTCCAGCAGATCTTGGACCTGTTGCAACCCAGCTGCAAACACCTCATAGCTCGACAGACTAAAACCCGCACTTCCCATTACGCCTGGATAATTCCAAAAAATAAAATTACTAGCTTTAAGTTTTTCATTTTGAATATGGTGAGCTATGCCTGGTAGACACATCGCATCCTCAGCATTCGCAGCATAATAGATGACATATTGATCGGAGGGTGCATTGGCGCTTAATTCAATCCTCTCTATACCATTTGCACTGGTTGCTACAATACAATGGGTTTTTGAAATTTTTTCATAGACCCGTTTATAAGAACTGCTCAGCCTATCACTAGGTACATCGGGATGTGCATTAACAAACCTCTTGAGCAACATATCATTTAAATTCTCTTGCGACACAGGAAGACGCAGGTCTCCCATTTCAAACAAGGACTCCACTTGCTTAACCAATACATGCGCCATCACTAATGCAGAGAAAAAAGTCGGCGTGAGAAAACCCCGCTCTAACAAACCTTGTAATGAAGATGAAATTGCTTTTGGAAATACGATTTGATGATTAGAAGGCATTTTTTTCCCTATAAAACAATCGTCACTCCCCAGGTACGTCCTGAGCGAAGCGAAGGATCTCTAATTGATTAGGTTTGTGCCTAATTCCGGAGATCCTTCGCTTCGCTCAGGATGACGTACCTGGGGAGTCACAAACAATCAATTATATTTAATTTAATACCAACAGCAATATTCATGAACACATTCATAAACCGCTTGGGAGTATACTCGCTTTTTCAAATGCAGAGATTGCATTAGTAATACCACCACAATGTCTTTGCTCCTCGTTCAGTTTATACAAACCTTGTTTGCCCAATTGCGCACTTTTTCTTGATAAATCCTCTGTATTACTGATAAATGTATTACTGATAAATTCTTTATAATAATCAGGCTCTATTTGCACTTCACAACGTGTTTCCCGAGGTTTCAATCGTCGAAATACGCTCGCAAGCAATCGAGCTGTCTGCGGGCGTTTTATAGGATTTTGCTGCTCACAAGCGCGGATAATCTGAGCGTAGGTTTCGGGTGTTTCTTCCGGGATTGGTTCACGTTCCCCGCGTCTTACTCGGCGGATGATGTCTTGATTATCGGCATCAGGAAAAGGGATTTGTCTTGCAAACAATTCCCACAGAATCACCCCAAATGAATAGATATCAGTCAACGTAGAACACGGTAAATTCTTCATTATCTCAGGCGCCATCCACCGAGGAGAACCCTGCACAACAAAAGAACCAGCAGTCACCACTGACGTTTGCTGCGCGACTTCGGATTGCATTTTGGACAAACCAAAATCTGTGATACAAGGGTGCGCTTTCCCATCAATTAAAATATTATAACTTGTCAAATCACGATGAATAATACCATTAGCATGTAAATAGCAGATACCTTCAATCGTGCCTCGCGCAATCCTACGAATGTGATTCAAGGATAAAGGTGTATTACTCGACAATATATCCCGAAGCGAACATGACATCCGAGCCATAACCATACAATAGTGCTCTGGCCCCCAAGATACTCCGTATAAGATCACAATATTCGGATGCGTAAGCGCATAGTGCTTTCTTGCTTCTTCTTGAAGATCTTTTAAAGATTGTTCAGTTGAAACAAGGGTTTTAGAGCGCTTGATTGCAACATTTTTAGTACCCCAGGTCCCTTTAAAAACACGCCCATACCCACCCTCTCCGAGTTGGATACTGTCGTCAATTTCGAGGTCTGAAGGCTCGATAATCGGTACGATATTGGAAGATACTCGCGACTGCATTGGACTTATCCATGAATTTGACCGCAAGCATGATACCAATAGTAGAAAAAACAAGCAATCCCTAGTGGGTGATTACAGCGCACCTATCAAAATTACAAATACCAGCTATACTTATCAATTATGGGTCCACTTAATTTTCGATTTATCATGCTTAAGTATTGGTTCACATTAACCAGCATAGTGTTATCCACCGCTGTACATGCCGCGGACTCTTTTTACTGCCCACAAAACCATGCCTACATC
>CAISKC010000268.1 GCA_903885895.1 uncultured Legionella sp. | reverse complement strand
TACATTCAATATTCATTAAAATATAATGCGCTTTATGCACGTCTTGTATAGGATAAGCAAGCTGACGACGTCCCCAATCTTCTTTACGGTGAATGGCGCCATTGTGTTTCTGGATAATTGACTCATAGCGTTCCACCATAGCAGGAACTTGTTCACTCTGATCAGGGTGAACTAAAAAAACAATTTCATAATGTCTCATACATCATCCTCATGGATATAGCCTTCTAACAATTTAGTAAGGCAAGGTTTTTTAAAAGCTCGTTATAATAGCTTATTTTATAAAAAAATGTAACTACTCAGTTTGATTGATCTTTGTACGGCACAATTTTGAAAGTGTCTTTGCGACAGAGAGAGCATTAAGCTTTCTCCCTTTTTTTAATATATGAGCTATACTGATAGATATGCAAACAAAATGGTGATATTATGAACAAAAATACCTGGTTGATCATTGGAGTCTTAGGAACAGCTTTAACTTATACAGCCCATGCTTGGGTAGCTGCTGGTCATGGCGAGGACGCTTATGGTCATAACGGATATTACCATAGCAATTATTATCATGGCAGCTATTACTACAATGGCTGGGCGGCGCATGGTCTTGTTGTTGGCGTACCTGCCAGTGTCTATTATGGATATGGCTGCGGCTGGGTTCAACAAAGCTGCAATCACTCTGGGTGTGTCACGGAGCGCGTTTGTCAATAATTATTGGGCTCGATACCGCCAAAATTCCGGCATTCGATAACAACAATACCCGACTCCCAACATACAAAATACCCCACCTATGACAATAGCTGGGGCAATACCTAACGTAGCTGCCATGATCCCAGCCCGAGTATCTCCTAATTTAGGACCACTGAGATAAGACAACATTTCAATCCCAGCAAGCCGTCCACGAAAATCATGCGGAATTGTATTATTCCACAAGCTCACACGAAAAATACCACTACAAGCATCAAACGCACCCGATAAAGCAAGAAAGAACAAAGCCCAAGCTAACGAATGCGAAAGCCCCAAACCTATCATCGCAGCACCCCAACACAACGCAGAAATCGCAATGGCTTGTCCTTCTCGTTTAATCGACCCAGTCCAACCACTCCAGATGGAAATCAGCAACGCACCTACTGCAGGCGCTGCAAACAACAATCCTAATGTTTGAACACCACCTATTGATAATGCAATAGCAGGAAACAAGGCATTCGGCACAGCAAACACCATGGCAATAAAATCAACGCCATAACTCCCTAATAATACTTGACGTTTCCAAGCAAATTGAATCCCTTCCTGCAGAGCTTCCAACACAGAATTTGCTGCTTGCGAGGTCGGTATGGGTAATTCACGCAACAAAACCAAAGCAGTAATCGAACCTAGATAGGTCAATAAATCAATGCCGTAGGTGAATGCAACACCAAATTTTGCAACGATAAATCCGGCCATGGACGGTCCTATAATCATGCAAAAACTGTATTCAAACGTATGTAAAGCCCCTACTGTCTTATAGTCTTCCCCTTGCACCAATTGCTGAATTGCACCATCAAATGCTGGACGATGCAATCCAGTGATGGCAGACATAATACTTGCCACCACAAATACCGCTGGCATGCTAGGCACAGGTTGCCAAGCATTCCACACCAGCAAACCACAACCTAGTGCCAATAATCCTTCACTGACCAACAGCAAACGTCGCCTAGGATAACGATCCGCCAATACCCCACCCAGTAATGCCGTGAATAATAACGGTAATAATTGCACAAAACTGAGCATCCCTACCATCATAGTAGAATGCGTGCTTTGATAAACTTGATAAGGTAAGACCACCATGGTGATCATCGTGCCAATAAACGATATAAATTGCCCAAAATAAATTAAGGAAAATGCACGATTACGTTTGAAAATGGATAAATCTATCAATCTTGCCACATGAATTCACTTTAGATAACGGTATGTAGCGTATATTACTTGAAGCGCGGACGTCGTGGCAAATTCTCTTCGAAGTCATCTGAATCAGGATCCGTGCTTTTTTCACTAAGCGTACTCTCTTTTTCATGTAAATCATCAGAAATAATACCAACACCGATTGGTGTAAAAATCACCGTATTTGAATGCGATTTATAACTATCTGTCAGATAGACTTTATAGTCATAAACGGTCTCTGGCGTAGTTTGAAAATAGGTTTCGCATAATTCAGGTAAGCATCGCTTGAGTGTTTCTACTTCTAATTCTGTACCAGACAGATACGGAGTCCCTTTTTCACCCCCAATAATACGGATCTCCTCAAGCAAAGGTTTTTCGTTAGGACCCGTTCTAGAAAAGCTTCTTTTGATTGTCAACACATATAGTGCCACCAAAATATCGATGACAGCACGTGCTTCTTCTAAAGCATTGGTTGCCTGTTTATCAAATGAATCAGAAAAACCATCCCAATGCTGCATAGCGATAAATGAATGTGCGCCATATTGGCCTTTTGCCAATATGCAAATACATGTCGATACACCGGATGTGCACAAAGCCTCTCTACCCGTACACACTTCCATCACAGATATTTGCGATTGCGCCACTTCTCGTCCACGTTTATATTTCATAAACTAGGGTTAAGTCCGTATACTGCTGTAAATTCAAGATGAGCAAGAAGTATTAGCGTCATCGTTAAAATTCGGTACTATT
>CAISKC010000267.1 GCA_903885895.1 uncultured Legionella sp. | reverse complement strand
TGAAGTGGTCCACACAACATTCAAAACATTGTCCAGCTGGATGCAATACGACGTCCTACAGCTTGCAGGAAAGCCTCCCATTGAACGCGCTATTCTTTACGATTTTATCCAATCAGAAATGACACGCTTAGCATTAGCATACCCTAGCCGGATTGAGGATATCGTCACCTCACTGAAGGCTCGACGAGATGCTTTGCTCGACGTGACGAATACATTGAATGAGAAATTCATGACGCTATCAGAAAAACATCACGTCTCTATCGATATCATTTGGTCAGTCTGTTATCTCGCCAGATATTCTTTCGATAGTCTTCAATACGGTTTAAAATCTCAGGAGCTGGAGTCTCTGATTGGATCAAAGTACGATGAAATTGAAGATGATGTTTTGCATGTTTTGGATACTACGCACCGGTGTAGCTCGATGGTGGAGAACTTCAATAGCCGATTACGGCCCTACTTGGATAAACGTAAATTTATAACACCTAAACGGTTGGCGCTCATTCTGTTTTATTTGAACCACAAGCCATTTGCGCGCAGTAAACATGCGCGGTTGGTTAACAAAACCCCCGCTGAAGCAATGACCGGAAAACCACATGAACCGTGGCTCGACATGCTTGGCTTCGATCCGGTTAAAAGGCAACGCGCCTAGCCCAATCCCAAATTTTTAATGAACAATTTCTATGCCCAGATCATATCACAACAGGGTAGATTTTTGCTCGTCAAGTGTTCACTAAAATCGACTTTTTTGAACCATCCCATAAATTGGATTATCTCATGCAAATTGGCCCTACATTAAGACCTCTGCGCTGAGCCCACACCTGTATCAATAATTAAACAATTACGACTTTTATTTTACTTCAACAAGACCAATTTTAAAAACTATTCGACCTAGAAGTTAATTTGGGTGCTGCGCAAAAGAGATGTGTTCATAAAGTACAGTATCAAGATACATTGAATGAATGAAAGATGCAGCGTTTGTTGAAAATAATTGATTAACGCGCTTTATTTGTCTATATTATATATCATATAAACCAATAAAAGGCGTATCAATTATGGGCACTATAAGTTCAAAATCAACGAGATCCTCGAGTTTAACCCGAGAAATGATTAGAACGTTTGGAGAAATTCGCAATCAAGCCGAGCGATTCACTTATTTGAGAGCTCTTCCTGATGTTCTGCAGAAAGAAATGTGGGGATATTTGAATTTGCGAGAGAAGTCTAATTTGGCAGGCACTTCCAAGGAGTACAAGAGATTATTAAGCAACGATCTTATGACGGCGAAAATGCTCATGCTTGTTGCACAAGGTCAGCAAACGCAAGCCCAGGCGCTACAAACACACCAACCTAACTTGCTATCACAACGTGGTGACGTGACAGACTACTCTGGTCGCACGTTTAAAAACATCACCGCTTATGAATATGCTTACTGGGCTAAAGATTGGCATATGTGCCGGATGCTGGAAGCACAGATGGATGAAGAAACGAAGGCGCTTACGCTTGCCAGTTGCGAGAAAATGGAGAGAAATGGTTTAACCTATACACAAAATGATGTTGAATTTCGAGGGTCAAAGCATTTTGATTTTAGACCGCTGAAAGAGGCATACGCTAATTATCTTCAGATTTATGATCGTTGGAGAGCTAACAACGCCACGGATGCCGAGCTTGATGCAGCGTGGTTTGCAATTGGCGTAATGCAACGTGATGTCCCGGCTTATGTCGCGCAGGAATATTGCCGTCCTGACCGGTCATTTCATCCAAGACCGGTGTTTGATGAGCCGAATTTACCACGTACATTAACGTTTTATAATTATAGAACCCCGCGCGACGAACAATTGTTCCCTATCGTTATTTCTGGTACTTCTGGTCTCGGTGTTGATTTTGCATTAATTAGGGCGGAGGGGCGCGCGTGGCGCGGGGACGGTGTCGACGCTTGGAGGAGGGGGCGGGCGGGGACGGGCGCCGTCGTTCGAGACCGTGCGGCCGTTACCAGCCTGGATGAAGCAAGTACCGTCGAGCTCACGCGGTCGCGTGAGAACCTAAAGCCGTTAGCGCATGGTCTTGACGGGCCTGGTTTATAGCGCTGTTCAGTAATCCGGCGGCGTAGGCCGCAGGATTAGGATCCCAACATACATTTAAAAACCATTCAAGAAGTTCCATATACTGCCAGCTATTTGACGTTCTTACCCACCACATGGCCCAGCGATGCAAGTAACTTTTGATCCTTTGGGAAGATGTCCCATCCATGACCAATTGTTTGACTTGTTCGCGTGCTTTACGCAGCGTTCTTGGATGCGGAACGATGCGGTCAAGCGCAAGATTTTGATGATCAGTAATAGCATTTGTCTCCCCCCCCCCAATGCGGCGAGATAATGCACAGAAGTAACATGGATCACGGATTTTAAATGTGCGTGTGTCACGTTGGTGTTATCCGAGGTTTGCGTTCCCGGATAGTGTATTCCTAAAAAATGAAAGCCTCGATCGATACGACCGATCCGTGTTTTTTTGCGTGATAAACTTAAACTTCGTTCTTTTAATACCGCCATCATGCGCTGTTTACAACGATGCAATTGGCGTTTTGTTCGGCACAAGATCAAGATATCATCTTGATAACGTAAATATGTGACATCCATGGCATCAAACGCATCGTCTAATGGTTTTAAATAAATGCCACTGAAAAATTGTGATAGCGGTCCACGTAGTGCAATTCCATGATCTGGATTTTTGTATCCACGTGGCGTTTCAATGGCATTGGTGATGATGTTTTCAAGCATGGTTTGAACATTTAAATCGTTATAATGTTGTTTGAGATCTTGGAGCAGCTGATGATGTGGAATCGATTTATAAAACGACTTAATATCAGCACGAATGATATACATTGGTTTTTGTTCAGAAAGTACCTCTCTAATGCGTTGTGTAGCTAACCTCACACCACTTGGACCATGCAGATGATAGCAATTTGAATTCATCACATGCGGAAAGGTTGGTTTTAATTGTTTGAGTAAAATATGTTGAAAAATCCGATCAGACAAATGCAGTTGATCGACCATCTCATCTTGAAAAGAATAGCGTTTAAGATATCGTGGTGTATAGCTGCCATCAAGCATGGCATTAACGCCTTGAATCAACCAATCATCAAGCTCACGTGCCATAAGATGCACATCGTGATTAGCGTGCGCATGATGTTTTTGTCTATGGATTTTGGCAAACATCTTGCGTCCAAGATCCAGCATGTCCGTAATATTCCATCGTTTCATGTTATATCTTACGCCAAGAGGTTATTCATGCTGCCATAGGTAGTCCAAATTGATTGACTTTGTTCCAAAATTGACCCCATCGTCCACTAGAATGCGCCAGTGCTCTCAAGCTTAAAATAACACCAGCACCTTTACTCTTCCATTGCATACCCGATTGACCAAGACGTTGCTTTACGATTGTTTTGCAAGCAGCTTCCGTAACCCCTGAACCAATCGGATGATTTAATGCCACGCTTTCAGCGTAATCCATTCTTGATTTTTCAGTATTATTTGTAAAATAAGTAATGGCCGCTGCAAGAGATTTTTGTTTTTTCTCTCGTTCTTTTTGGGAATAAGTTAATTTGAGTTCTTTCTGTGCAGACGCTTCAATTTGTTTATTTAATATACCTTTGGCGTCGTCATCTTGATTGTTTGAGATCCATGAAATAGGCTGGCCATTTAATATATTTTGCTCAAAATTTTTCATTTCTGTCAATATAACTTGCGCGGCTCCAGATGTATGTTTGAGCTCATGGCACCGATCATTTAACCATCGCTTTCTTTCGATGATAGAGCTGAATATAGTGTCGGCAACATCAGTTAAATATTCCGTCGCATGATAAAAATCCAGTGTTTGTTTATCTGTGTGCTTAATTAAGTAATCCCAGTTATCATGTGCACCATCTGCCACACCAATTTTTATAGCCTTGGGATATAATGTAGTTGCGCGCTCAATTTCTCGCGTCAAACGTGCTTTAAATGTCTCTTTACCATACTCTGGCGGTGCGGCAATGTACATAGTGTGCTTCCTATCACCTTCTTCATCATACAATGCTATTGTCCCAACCATAGCTTGACGATATGCGCCGCCACTCATAAGCATACATGTGCCATCTAACCCTATAGAGATCGTCTTAATATCTGAGTCTTCTATATTTGGTACTGTGTAGCTCCAGCTCTCCTCTTTGATTTGTACAACAGAGGCAACCGCTTCACTCAATCGTTGCATCATGGCATGCACTATCTTACGGTTATGATTAATTTCAAAATCTTTCTGGGCTGCAGGTGCCGACATTTCTGACATCTTATGACTGGCTTGTGAAGCAAAACGTGGTGTAGATGTGAGGATTATTCTCGCTTCTTGTTCTAATGGACAAAATGTTCTGCCTCCTGTCGATGATTGGTAGAGGTGGCGCGCAACATCGACTTCACCATACGGCGTCTGGTACGTTTTATTGTACAAACCTTTTGTTGTCATCTTTACCGAACCAAACTGTATGATTTGACCTTCGGTATCAAACGTTTTTAACAACTCCCTTGTCGCAACACACC
>CAISKC010000266.1 GCA_903885895.1 uncultured Legionella sp. | reverse complement strand
GGAACTTCCCGTCAATTGACGGGAAGTTCATTAATCAATATTTCCTTCGATGCTTTTTATCCAGGTCTTTATTGAGGTAGTCAATTTTTTTGTTGTTAAAGCCGCTCTGAATATAGTTTTGAGTAATGGTTATGTTTTTATGCCCTAACGACTGTGATATATCATAAAGGTTAACATTATCCATATTGAGTAAAAGGCTCGTGTAAGAATGTCTTGAAACGTGAGAGCTGAGGTTAGTTTTAATTTTACAAATCTCGCCTACCAACTTTAGTTTCCTGTCGTAAACGATAGTAGCGTTTTTAATTGCTTTGTATTGTTCAACACTGATTTTAGTAAAATCGTTTTTCCCATCAATGTCCTCAAATTTTTTAGTCTTTAAACCGGGAAATATAAAGTCAATCGGCTTTTTTTGTTTTCTTATCGCTCCCATCAGGCTATGAGTGAATACCAAGTCAATAGAAGAAAACAACTCGTCTTTTGCTTTCATTAACTGGAGAAATAGTTTTTCGTTCTTCAACTCGAAGAAATAACCTTCCAGGTTGATGTAATTCGGATCGTTTTTTATTTTAATCAAATCCAGCCGGAGTAAAGTGTCTTCTTTGACTGAGATTTTCGATAGTCTTTCATCTATCTGTTTAATAGTCAAATCAATCTCTTTACCGTCTTCGACAATATTTTGTGTTGTGTTTTTGATTATGTCTGCGTATCTATTTTCTTTACCCAGTATATCAGCTAAAGTCAAACTCATATTGATGTTGATAGGTAAGTCCATTGGCTCATCGGTCTTAAACATTTTGTATTTAAGCCTTCTATTATCATCAACATTATTCCACCTCAAAAGAAGTAGGTCGGAAATACGCATACCGTTGCAAAACAGCTGAAACAAAAACATTTTTCTTGCCATATCAATATTGGCATCTTCTATCGGCGTATTGAGAAGATTTATTAATTCCTCATCGGTAATAACCGCCTTTTCTATTTTCTCCTTGCTGAAGTTGATACTGGTAAAGGGATTAATAATGTAATTATAATAGCCATCTTTTTGTGCGTGGTTAATAATGGATTTAATAACCTTTAGGTAATGATTGATAGAGTTATTGCTCAGCGATTTAGGGTCTTTAACCATTTTTAGATGCACCCTCAATTCCCTTATAAAAAATGGGGTAATGTCTTTGAAAAGAAGGTCGGCTTTTCCCTTAGTGTTTAAATATTTCCGCAGCTTATTAAGAACTACTTGGTGTTTTATACTGGTGCCATGGTTTTCGGTTGTTTTAATATACCGGTGCCAGTATGACATAAAAGATTTTTTATCGTCTGGCAATAATTCAACATCATTTCCTACAGATGCCAACTCCTTTAAAAAATCGGAAATAATCTTGTTGTATTTCTCACCATTGGTAAAAGTTTTTACCGCTTTAAACCTTTGCTTATCCTTATCGAAATGTTTTTTCCAATCGGATTCATTAAGTTTTATTTTCAAAGACCTTCTTTGAACCTTTGAACCTTCAATAGTCCTCACTTGAATAATGCCGAACTTATCTTTGCTATTGTTTTTGATTAAAACTATCTTTGGGGTTGAAGACATTTATGATTAATTTTTCAGGGCAAATATAGGGCAATTTCGATACTAAAAAAGTGTCGGGACAATTTCGGGACAAGTAGTAAATCATTGATTATCAATAAGT
>CAISKC010000265.1 GCA_903885895.1 uncultured Legionella sp. | reverse complement strand
GTTCAGGTTCAGGTTCAGGTTCAGGTTCAGGTTCAGGTTCAGGTTCAGGTTCAGGTTCAGGTTCAGGTTCAGGTTCAGGTTCAGGTTCAGGTTCAGGTTCAGGTTCAGGTTCAGGTTCAGGTTCAGGTAAATGTAATCTATTTAAATAGCCCTGATACATATCAATACGGCCATCCCAACACCCACTATAGCGCACATACAGGGTCAAACGATCAATCAAGTCCTGTAATACAATTTTCGCATGCATCACATGGACATCATCATTTTTTAATTGTTTATCTAAATTTTCCACTTCTAATAATAATTGGAATTGCGCTTGTTGTTTGGCTTGTAAAAAAGACTGTAACAAATGTTGAGATGAACTGGCTTGTAACAGAAGATACTCTTGTTGAATGGCTGAAAGTGACGGATGCGAAAAAGAGCTATCTTGATGTTGTAATTTAGCATAGATAAAATTACCGCGCCCGGTATACTCTATCCGGACCGTCATTTTCTCTCCTGTCTTTCTGTTTATATAAACCAAGCTTACATGATGAGGCGGCAGTTTTCGGTGTGGGATACTATCTGTGTCCACTAATTTGGAGTCAACGCTGACATGAAGATCGATTAAATCAAAATTTTGAAAAATCGGAAAATCAACTGGGACAACCGCTTGATGAAAAAAAAGTGCTTGACGCCCTTCTTTGTCCCATTCCACAACACGCTCAAAACCAGGATTTCTCTCGATTTCATCACGTTTTTTATGTCCATAACAATCGGTTAAGTATGCAAATAACGGATTTTCAAGCGGATGAAACCGACGTTGTGATGCAACGAGTGTATAGGGTAGAAGCTCTTCAGATAGCTGCATAGACATATGTTCTAAAAAAGCGCTATTATATCATTTTGAATCACAGGGGTCAATTTGCAGACAAAACTCTAATCTTGCTGATCCGTCGCAGTCCCAGGATTTTCCAAACTTAGGAAACCAGTTTTAAAATCATAAGCAAAAATTTCTGCGTAACGCCCCCAGTCAATCATCGTTCGCAACACACGCTCCGCTTCATCATCACTGAGATAATCTTCTAGCTTGGTTAAAAACCGTTCTTCTGAAACGCGATGACTGGGCTTCTCATCTAAGATCCTCTGTATATAACGTGCCAAAGGTACTTTTTCCAAGAGACGTTGCGCAAACAATAATTTCCTAGCTTGCAAATCCGCTTCAGAAAACTCTTTGCCTAAATCACTTAATTGCACATCCCCTTCCAAAATATTCGCAAATCCTAAAATTTCCAACGTTTCCAAAATAGGGAATAAATCATCGACGTTCATCATCAATTCATCCGCTAATTCAGGCAAATCGATGTTGGCTTTGAATGATTTCATCGTTTCTATCAAACCGGATAATTCGGAAGGATCCACGTCTGGGATACGATATCCCAAACCAATCTGACGCTCTCGCTGCGCTGCAGAACGACTTTTATCTCCACTTGCCGAGATCATAACTGTATAAATTCTATCTACCAACTGTCGGAATCGTGGCGACTCTGAGTTACGTGGTTGTTTCAACGTAACAGGTAAATCAGCACGAATATGCCCAGGATCAGAGCCTAAAATCAGGATCCTATCGGCTAACATCGCTGCTTCTTCAATGTTGTGAGTCACTAATAAAATACCATTAGTATTGGTTTTTTTCTCTTGCCATAATGCCAGTAAATCTGATTTTAAATTTTCAGCCGTCAACACATCTAATGCAGAAAAAGGTTCGTCCATCAATAAAATATCAGGATTGATCACCAGCGCACGAGCGAATCCTACGCGTTGGCGCATTCCGCCAGATAATTCCTTCGGCAGTGCCGATTCAAATCCATCCAAACCAATAATATCAATGGCTTCAATCGCACGTGCTCGACGTATTTTTCGCGATATGCCTTGAGCTTCTAATCCTAATTCCACATTTTCTAACACCGTTAACCAGGGCAGCAATGCGAAAGATTGGAACACCATCGCAATTCCGCCTGGCACCGGTTGCGTCACAGGTTGATTCCGATAAACGACTCGTCCATGACTCGGTGCAATCAACCCAGATATAATGCGTAATAGTGTAGATTTTCCAGAACCCGATTTTCCTAATAATGCAACAATTTCCCCTTTTTGCAGGGTAAAATTGACATCGTCCAAAACCAATAAATCCTGCGATGAAGATTTACGATACGATTTACGTAAATGCTCGACCGATAAAATTATTTCCGACATACATCCCTCACATAAAATGGTAGCGATCTTGCGCCAAACGATACAATGGTCGCCATATGACATGATTGCATATCAAGACATAGATGCACATCACAGCAGTCCCTAAAGCAATTTTAGGAAAGTTTCCGACGATAGAATTAGCCTGAATATACTCACCCAAACCGGTAGCCTGCAAACGTACGGAACCCCACGTCACGGCTTCGGCTACAATACTCGCATTCCATGCGCCGCCCGCTGCAGTAATTGCGCCCGTAATATAATAAGGAAACACGCCCGGCAATGCCAACCGCCGCCACCACTGCCAACCAGTTACTCCAAAATTATCTGCTGCCAAATACAAATCGCGCGGAATCAACGATGCCCCGGCAATGACATTAAACAAAATATACCATTGCGTTCCCAAAATCATCAACGGTGTTAAGCCAATTTCCACATTCACATGAAACCGTACGATCGCAATCACAACTAAGGGATAAAATAAATTAGCTGGGAATGCAGCCACAAATTGAATAATGGGTTGCATTTTTTGCGTCCAATAAGGACGTTGACCAATCCAAACTCCGACGGGGATCCACACAATAGAACTCAGAATAATCAGTACGATCACCCGTAGCGCTGTAGCAGCACCCAATAAGAATACGTGCAAGACCTCAAAACCACTTAATGTTTCTAATATATAGACACCCAAACGATACCCGGCTAAGCCAATCACAAGTAACAGTAACATCGACCACAACCAATCCATACGCTTAGCCTTTTTAGGCTCTATTTCCCGCTGCATGCTCAATGCGCCCGATCGTAACCAACGAAAATTAATAAAACGATCTTTCACTTCTTGCAGCCCATGATCAAAACGCTGCATCATAGGACTCAAACGCAACAAATCGACCAACCAAGATTGATACTCTTCATCTTGAGTCGATTCTTCCATCTTAAACCGTTCAGACCAAGTAATAAGAGGTCTAAAAAGTATTTGATCATAGAGAAAAATAACAACCAACATCATCAGAATGGCGTAAAACACAGCGTGGAAATTATGTTGTTCAATTGCCAACGCAATATATGAACCAATACCTGGTAAGCGAATATTTTGATGCCCTACCACAATAGCTTCGGACAACACCACAAAAAACCAGCTTGCTGACATCGATACCATCATATTCCACAACAATGCAGAGATGGAGCAAGGCACTTCTACTTTCCAAAAAAACTGCCAAGCCGACAATTGAAACATCGCAGACACTTCACGCAGATCGGACGGGACCGTTTTGAGTGATTGATAAAAACTAAACGTAATATTCCAAACTTGGGAAACAAATACCGCAAAAATAGAAGCGCATTCTGGTCCCAATAAACTGCCAGGGAAAAAACGGATAAACCCTATCACAGTAATCGCTAAAAAACTCAATACTGGCACAGCTTGCAACACATCAATTGCAGGGATAATAATGCGTTCTGCTTGCCGGTTTTTAGCCGCAATCGTGCCCACCACAAAAGAAAATAATACCGAAAATAATAACGCAATAAACAAACGTAACACCGTTCTTAATGCATAACCAGGTAGATAAATGGGATCCAAAGAAATACGCAATGGCTCACCTAATGCATAGGGTTTCGCCATTTGCTCACTGGTCCAGCCTAAAAAAAAGAAAATAGCCACAATTAAAATCAATAATAGCAAATCCCAGCGATTAAAAAATCGACTCATATGACCGAATTTGTCATAAACACGATTTTGATTCATGTAATACCGCATACAAATTGAATAGGACTTCCTCTCATGTTACCATAAAAACCGTATGGATGTTCCTGTCAAGGAGAATCGTAAATGGACTATGACTCAAACAGCTGCACCAAATATAACCGTTCTCTGATATGGAGTAAGCAGTTACTATTAGGGTTTTTATTCTGGCTCATATATAGCCCTCAACTTGCCGCTGCCAGCGAAACAGCACTATATCTATGGGCGAACGAAGTAATCGTCACAGCTTATACTTTGTCAGCAAATAATATATTAGCCAGACAAAAAGACCTTGCCAAATATTTCACTACGAAGGCTTGGATCGAATATACTAAAGCGGTACAGACTGCAAAATTAAGTGACTCAATCCAAAAAAATAATTATACCGTTTCAGCCGTTGCATTATTGCCTCCCACTATCCAAGTGTTACACGAAGGGGTTGAATGGCAAGCAACTATGCCCCTTTTAGTTCTATATAAAAACAAAGATTATCAACAAAAACAAACACTGGAAGTAGTCGTCACTATGGTAAAAGCACAAGCCAATGAAGGCGTCCGTGGCCTGGCAGCAACCAGTTTTACGACAACTACCACCGCAGCGCCTTGCAATTGCACGCAACTTTCTAGAACTAAAACCATTGTATAAAAGGGATGAGCATGATCGAAAAAACAGCCCTGCATCAAGAACATGTGAATTTAGGGGCAAAAATGGTAGATTTTCATGGCTGGCACATGCCATTGCATTATGGTTCACAGCTACAAGAACACCAAGCAGTACGTGAGCATGCCGGCGTATTCGATGTCTCACATATGACGATTGTTGATATCACTGGTGTTGATGCGCGGCAATTTTTAAGCATGCTTCTCACCAATAATGTCGAACATCTCCAGGAAGGCCACGCTTTATATACCTGTATGTGTCAACCTGACGGTGGCATTATCGACGATTTGATTGTATATCATTGTGCTGCCAACCAATATCGCTTAGTTTTGAATTCAGCTACCAAAATCAAAGATTTGGCATGGATTCGCCAACAGTTACCAAAATACGCAGCGACCTTACAAGAACGCAACGATTTAGCCATGATCGCTGTTCAAGGCCCTCAAGCTATTGAAAAAGCGCGCACCATCCTCTCGCTGCCACAAATCGCACCCTTTGAATGTGTGGAATCCGAACATGTTTTTGTTGCGCGCACTGGGTATACTGGAGAGGACGGTTTCGAAATCATAGCAACATCAGCCCAGATTCTCGAAATCTGGCAAACATTAATTCAAGCAGGTGTACAACCTTGTGGTTTGGCAGCACGTGATACATTACGCCTTGAAGCCGGATTGTTATTGTACGGTCAAGATATGGATGAAACCACAACGCCTTTAGAATCAGGGTTAGGATGGACCATCGCTTGGGAACCCCAAGAGCGTGACTTTATAGGACGCAGCGCATTGCAGTCGCAAAAACAACAAACTGTCAAACAAAAATTAGTAGGCCTGCGTTTACTAGATAAGGGTGTCATGCGGACTGGGCAAAAAGTGATAACCGAAGGACTCCCAGATGGCATCATCACCAGCGGTACTTTTTCACCAACACTCCATCAATCCATTGCATTAGCACGCGTTCCCGATGCAGTACAAAATGAGGTTTGGGTAGAAATTCGTGATAAACACTATCGCGCCCAAGTTGGTAAGCCCCGTTTTATTCACAAAGGAAAAGTAACATGAAAAACTTAAGTTTCACAACAACCCATGAATGGATCAACCACGAAGAAGCCAATATGAGTGTTGGCATTACGAAACATGCGCAAAGTTTACTAGGTGACATGGTTTACGTTGAACTCCCAGCAGTTGGTACAGAGTTCAAAGCTGGAGATGAAATGGGTGTACTTGAATCCGTCAAAGCAGCTTCTGAATTTTATGCGCCCATCAGTGGTGTGATCGCGGAAATCAATCCAAGAGTCATAGAAACACCTGACTTAATCAATACTGACCCTTACGGCGCAGGATGGTTAGTAAAAATCCAACCACTTCAACATGAAGAAGCGATTGAAGAAATTAGGGAATTACTCAAAGAACAAGACTACCTAGATGATATTATTGAGGTACAGTGATTATGCCGTTCATTCCACACACAGAGCAAGACACAAAGGAAATGTTGGAATGCATCGGCGCGCCTGATTTACAGACTTTATTCGATGAGATCCCTCATGAACTGCTGCATCAAGAGAATGCTAAAATTCCTTCCGGGCTCAATGAAATGACCATGTTAGACTTAGCGCAACAATATGCTAATCGTAATCAAAATGATGTCTGTTTTATCGGAGCAGGCGCTTATGATCATCATTGTCCCGCCGCAGTCTGGGACATTGCCATGCGTGGTGAGTTTTTAACAGCCTACACACCCTACCAAGCAGAAGCCAGTCAAGGCACATTACAACTACTTTATGAATTTCAAACAATGATAGCCGAGCTCACTGGTTTACCTGTGGCCAATGCTTCCATGTATGATGGTGCCTCAGCACTTGCTGAAGCAGCACTCATGGCTGTTCGAATTCAACGTCATGCGCAGCCAAAAATCCTCGTTGCAGGAACATTGCACCCTTTTTATCGCGACACGTTGACAACCATCCTCAACAACCAACATATCGAATTAATCATACTACCTTTTGACCTACAATCTGGCACAACCTCTGTAGCTGCTTGCGACGTCTATCGTGACCAAAACATCAGTGCTCTGATTATCCCTCAACCTAATTTTTTTGGATGTTTAGAGCAAGTAGATGATCTCACCAATTGGGCACATCAACAACACGTCATCAGCATTGCGTGCGTCAATCCTATCGCTTTGGCAATCCTAAAACCGCCCGGTCAATGGGGACAACATGGTGTCGATATTGCTTGTGGCGAAGGCCAACCATTAGGTGCTCCTCTGGCTTCAGGCGGACCCTATTTTGGTTTTTTCAGCACCCGATTAGAACATGTCAGACAATTGCCCGGCCGCTTAATTGGTCAGACAATTGATCTAGCAGGCAACATTGGTTACACCCTCACTTTGCAAGCACGCGAACAACATATTCGACGTGGCAAAGCCACTTCAAATATCTGTACAAATCAGGGCTTATTGGTCACCGTCGCAACTTTATATATGAGTTTACTTGGACCAGAAGGTTTAACCCAAACTGCACAACATTGTCACCATAATACGCACAGTTTAGTCGATGCCTTGCAAAAAATCCCAGGTGTTTCCTTGGTATTTTCTGCACCTTTTTTTCATGAAGCATTGTTGCGTTTACCTTGCCCAGCCACCGAAATTTTGACAGCGATGCATCAACAAGGCATTGCCGCAGGATATCCAGTTGACGAACACTATCCAAACTTGCACAATAATACTATTTTGGTCTGTGCGACTGAAAAACGCAGTGCAGCAGATATTGACCGATACGTTAGCACACTACGCTCAGTGATCCAGAGCCAAGGAACAACATGATTATTGTGCACCTTACTTATATTGCACCGCTCAATGAAGTGGATAAATACTTACAAGCACATCGTGAGTTTTTAGATTACTATTACAAACAAGGATTGTTATTGGCCTATGGCCCTACCAAACCTAGAACAGGGGGCATTATCATTGCATTGACGCAAAATCTCTCTTCTATAGAAACTATTTTTAAATCTGATCCCTATTATTTAGCTGATATTGCACGCTATGAATTTATCGCTTTTACTCCAGTGAAACATAGAGAGGAAATAAAAGATTTAATTTATGTATCGGAGGGGCCTGTATGCTGATTTTCGAACAATCACACCCTCCCAGACAAGCACGCGCACAAGGACCTGGGCCTATTCAAAGCCCTTATACGATCCCTAAAGCATTCCAACGCAATACTCCGCCCAGATTGCCGTCTTGTTCTGAATTACAAGTAGTACGCCACTATACGCGCTTATCGCAAAAAAACTTTTCGATTGATACACAGTTTTATCCCTTAGGATCTTGCACCATGAAATACAATCCACGAGGGGTGCAACATGCAGCATCTTTCACTGGGTTCTTACAACGTCACCCCCTAACGCCTGCGCGTTACAGTCAAGGCACACTTCAAATATTATTTGAATTACAAGAATATCTGCAAGAGATCACTGGCATGAGCAGTATTTCTTTAACACCCATGGCCGGTTCACAAGGGGAATTTGCTGGTGTTGCTATGATTAAAGCTTACCATCAGTCACGAGGGGATCTGCAGCGCGATGAAATGCTCATTCCTGACGCAGCACATGGTACGAACCCTGCTTCCGCTATGATCTGTGGTTACAAAATAGTCGACTTAACCACAAAAAGCGATGGTGAAATAGATTTGGCCGAATTACAAAGCAAAGTTGGCCCTAGAACAGCCGGAATTATGCTGACCAATCCGTCCACATTGGGATTATTCATGCGTCAAATCCGAGAAGTCGCGGGCATCATCCATCAAGCAGGCGGTTTATTATACTATGATGGTGCAAATCTCAATGCCATTATTGGAAAAGTCCGCCCTGGCGATATGGGTTTTGATGTGATGCATCTCAATTTACATAAAACATTTGCAACCCCACATGGTGGAGGCGGACCTGGCTCAGGCCCTGTGGCTGCAGGACCACGTTTGGCACCCTTTCTACCTACACCTATTGTTCTGCACCAACACGGCGAATACGTTTTCGCAACTCAAAAAGATCGGCCCCAAAGCATAGGACGCTTATCTTGTTTTATGGGCAATGCAGGGATCCTATTACGAGCATATTTCTATATTCGCCTTCTCGGCCAACAAGGCCTAGAACGCATCGCTGATTATGCGACCTTAAATGCTAATTATTTATTAACTCGGCTAACACAGCTTGGATTTAGTCCTGCTTACCCTCAGCGCCGTGCTAGCCATGAATTCTTACTTACTTTAAAACAAGAGAAAAAAAATTATGGCATTTCTGCTATGGATTTGGCAAAACGTTTATTAGACTTTGGAGTCCATGCTCCCACTACTTATTTTCCAATTATGGTTCCAGAATGCTTATTGATTGAGCCGACT
>CAISKC010000264.1 GCA_903885895.1 uncultured Legionella sp. | reverse complement strand
TTTTATTGTTGTTTCGCAACTCAATAGTACCGAATTTTAACGATGACGCTAATACTTCTTGCTCATCTTGAATTTACAGCAGTATACGGACTTAACCAGGGTCTGTTGATAATTCATCTGAATCATAAGCAGACCTTCGTGGAGAGTTGCCATTTTTTTTATATTGCGCGCAATAATATATCACAAAGTAATAATAATTTTTAGTAAAATGCTTGATTATAAGAAAAAAAATGATTACCGTGTGCTACTTTATTAATGTTAAATATTGGATACAATGAGGTAGATATGCAAGAAAAAAAACAAGATATCGTAATCCTTGGGCCTGCAAAGACTGGAAAGACTCAACTTGTTAATCGATTAGTAAATAAAGAATTCAAATCCCAATATCAAAGTACCATTGCTATTGTGCCTACAAAACACAAAATCCCAGACTCAGGGACTATTCTTTATCGAGATATAGCAGGCGATTGCGATAAGCCAACTATTACATCACGTATTAATAATAAGAGCACTAATCAAATTTATCTCGTTTTTAATGCGCATGAAGACGATGGACTAGATAAACTAAAGGAATATATAGCAGATTTAGGATTATTTCCCGAGACGGCTAAAATCTCATTAATTGGTACACATGCCGATGAGGAGATAACAACTTCTGTCCAGAATGCAGCTAGGTTGTATGCATTAGACTTAGGCGGAGATTATTACCCAATATCTTTGCAACAGGATGCTCACCCTAACATTCAGATGTTAATTAAGAAGTCAATTGGACTGCTCAGTGTACCCATACAGAGACGGTCGTCTGTTAGTGGCAGTTCATATAATGGTGACAATGCTACAGTGGTTAGTCTTTCTAGCATATCTTTACAACAACACGTTCAACACTACAGCACGCGAGCACCCAGTGCACGAGGACATGATGGTACGACCTTCATCCAAGATTTTCAACAGCCAACTAGCGTTTATCCTTCTGCTAAACAAGAAGAGCAGACATTCGCGTCAGCACAATCACAATCCCCGAATCGTCGACGTCCGCGAAGCGCGACCCAACATAGAGATCGCACCCAAGCACAATCGTCTGTAGCTCACATTTCAACACAACCTAATCCCCCTGCTCCAGCAAATAGATTCTCATTTGCATTGCGCATGGCTGGTATGACCATGATCTTGGCTGCAGTGATTGGCCTGATTTACATCGCCTTGGTAGTTGTGAATATATTAAGTGCTGTCGCATTGATCTCGATGATGAATCATATTGTTGTGGGAGTTGGCAGTTTATTGGGTGCAAGTACCTCAACCAGTCTGATGACTATCAGCCAAGTTGGTGCAAGTTTAAATGTGAGCACAACAGCAGTTGCGGGTATGTTCATGACGGGTCCGACTGCGGCATTATTGGCCGTAGGTTTCGGTCTATTCCGAGCAGGTCAAAAACCAGAGGCGAACACTCTGAATGCAGATACCAATAGTTACCAGAGGCGTTAATAATGGGCGGGCTATGGCAGTTTCTGTTGTCATAGCCACCATTAAAATCTAACGGGTACGGTACTGTCATGCCAAACAAATATCTAGAGAAAAAAGGTTGAGAAATACCAAAACAAAAATAGCCTTTATTTCTTTCTGATTGGTTTTAAATCATTGTTATTCATTTTTAACCCCTGCTTAAAAGTTTACGCTCTAAGCAGGGTCTCCGCCAAATTAGGGCAAGATCAGCTTATGGTTGCCGACAAATAAGGATTGACTTATGACGCTTCAGAAAAAGATACGCATTAAAGGATTAAATGGCTTTTCTTGGTCTATCATTATTGGATTTATCTGTGTCTCGTTTGCGATGCAATTCCGAGCAAACAGCTACTTTTATGAGATTCTGAACGTACTTCCCCTAATTTTAGCAATCATTTATTGGTGTAAGAAATCTGCATCTCTGCTTAGTTTAAATGACCACAATTTAAAAAATAAAGAAATATTTAATCGTGACTTATTCCTATTAAGTTTTAATTTTTTCTTGGGGTTTCTTATCTCATTATGCTTCGCGTACAATAATAGCGACGCAAAAAGTTGGTGGACATTATTTATATATTTTATGACAATATACGCTTTGATATTCTCAGTTATTTTCTCTTTCTTCGCTCTTTTAATACCAAATCATAAAACTTATACATTAATTTTCTCATTCCTAATTATAATATTATCATCCTTCGGAAATTTTTTGCCACAATATAGTGTATTACCATTAATTGGAAAAACTGAGACCTT
Source organism: uncultured Legionella sp. (assembly GCA_903885895.1). Taxonomy (GTDB): domain Bacteria; phylum Pseudomonadota; class Gammaproteobacteria; order Legionellales; family Legionellaceae. The sequence continues at coordinate 228 of CAISKC010000264.1, read as the reverse complement.
TTATCTCATCACTTGTTCACTGCTAATTGTTCATTGTGTGCTTGCCATCACCTATAAGATAATCAGCATATTTTTCAATTTAAAATAAAACATATCTCCCCAGCACGTCATCCTGAAAGCGGCGTAGCCGCTTGAAGGATCTCCTGAATGTGGCCCCTCATTCAATTTTTTAAAAAGTCTTGCAAAATTATTTGGTTATGATCAAATACACGCATGCGAGATTACGAA
>CAISKC010000263.1 GCA_903885895.1 uncultured Legionella sp. | reverse complement strand
TCAGCAATTCGTGAAAAAATGACTGCCCAAGGCTTTATCGAATTTCAAACTCCAATTTTAACGGCAAGCTCTCCTGAAGGGGCGCGGGACTTTTTAGTGCCAAGCCGGATTCATCCAGGAAAATTTTATGCGCTTCCACAAGCGCCTCAACAGTTTAAACACTTATTGATGACTTCTGGATTTGATCGTTATTTTCAAATAGCTCCATGTTTCCGGGATGAAGATGCTAGAGCTGATCGTTCACCTGGTGAATTTTATCAACTAGATATTGAGATGGCATTCGTAACTCAAGAAGATGTTTTTAATGCTGTTGAACCAGTGATGCGTTCAATTTTTACTGAGTTTTCAACTAAACAAGTGACTGCATCGCCATTCCCTCATATTACTTATTATGATTCAATGCTCAAATATGGTAATGATAAGCCGGATTTACGTAATCCTTTGATCATTTGTGATGCAACTGAAATTTTCCGTGATAGTGAATTTACTATTTTCCGTGAGAATATTAAGAAAGGCTCTATAGTTAGAGCAATACCAGCGCCAAAAACCGCTGAATTGCCACGCAGCTTCTTTGATAAGATGATTGCTTTCGCTCAAGAAAATGGTGCAGCTGGACTTGGCTATATTAGCTTTACCAGTGATGGAACAGCAAAAGGGCCGATTGCTAAATTCTTAAATGAAGTGCAATTAGCTGATTTAAAGAAAATAGCTAAAATTAATAATGGCGACTCAGTATTCTTTGCTGCCGATATCGAAAATAAAGCTGCTAAACTTGCAGGTTTGGTGAGAACAAGATTGGCAGAAGAATTAAATTTAATTGATCATAATAAGTTTGAGTTTTGTTGGGTTGTTGACTTTCCTTTCTATGAATGGAGTGAGGATGATGGTAAAATAGACTTTAGCCATAATCCATTCTCGATGCCACAAGGTGGGTTAGAAGTGCTCAATAATGCTAAGACTAAAGAAGATTTGCTTAATATTAAAGCATTCCAGTATGATATTGTTTGTAATGGTATTGAGCTTTCTAGTGGAGCTATTCGTAACCATAAACCTGAAATCATGTATAAAGCTTTTGAAATTGTGGGTTATGGCAAAGAGGTGGTCGATGATCGTTTTCGTAGTCTAATCACTGCCTTCAAATATGGCGCCCCTCCGCATGGTGGAGTTGCTCCAGGGATTGATAGAATGGTGATGTTAATTGCTGATGAAAAAAATATCCGTGAAGTGATTGCCTTTCCGATGAATCAACAAGCGCAAGATTTATTGATGAATGCGCCAGCTATGGTGGATGAAAAGCAATTAAGAGAATTGCATATTCAACCACGCAAAGTAGTGAAGAATTGATTTTAAGGTGTTAGTCTACCGTTAAAAAGTTGAATTTTGCGCAAGGTCATCATCCTTACTGCCAACTTCAGCCGGCGGCGAAGATCCAGTCGAAATCTTTTTAAAGATTTGAGAACTCTAGATTTTTAAGAGTTTTTTACTGGATTCTCGCCAAGCTAAAAGCTTGGCAAGAATGACGGCCATTTTTGCCTTAAAGTAAGAATCAACTTTTTTACAGTCGACTATCTATCCATATGTTGATTATTACCCGCACCACGATTAACATATCTATCTACTGCATTTTGCTGATGTCTAGCGCTATAATCTTGAGTGATCGTTCTTGCAATATCTCCAAAACCTGCATCTTGAAGCATTTTTACTGGAGTCACTCCTTTAACATCTTTGATTTCAGGATTGGCGCCATTACGCGTAAGTTCTCTCATCATTTCAACTGCATTTCCTT
>CAISKC010000262.1 GCA_903885895.1 uncultured Legionella sp. | reverse complement strand
TGCAAGGGTGAAATTATTAAAACTTTATCCGTCAATTCATGCGTGACATGACACTAGCCTGATTACTATTTTGAAAAAAGCGCTTCAGATCTTTTCTTTATAAAGGATAGAAAATCTGGATGTTGTATAAAATCGATGTAGTCTGGATTATTAAAACGTTGAATAGAATCTTCAATAAATTTCTCTACACCTTTACCTGGATTTCTTCTCGGCCAATTACCGTATGCGCCTGATAATTGAGCATTAACCGTTGTCTTAAATCTCTCAACGCCATGACTTGGTGAAATCTCACTGGCTATTTGTCCTAAAATTTCTCGCCAGCTTCTACTATCATCTGGAATATCAAAGCTATTGTCTAATACCCACCAATGAGTGTTCACATTATACAACCTGGAAACGGAGTAGCTTTGGAAATACTGATAGGGTGCCTTTATAAATTCAGCGCCTTCCCATTGATGGAAGGAATGCGTAGTTCTGGTACTCCCGCACACGATGACTATATCATTAGTCTCAATACAAAATGCGACTTTGCCTGGGAGATGTTGCACCATATGTTCAGCTACTCGCTTGGGAGAAAGTCTTGTGCCTTTAACAATTTCGCTTTGCACTCTTGCTAAATCCTTGTAATCATTATAAAGTTGTAAAACCCATTCCGTCGGTATAAGCAAATGCTCTATTTCAGAAATGGCATTGCGAACTCGAATACTTGCAGCTATGTCAGAAACGCCGCAGTAACCGCATATCTCCGAGTGTAAAAATTCTGGATCTGGATTTTTTTTGTAGAGTGAAAATATCCAATCAAATGGCATTAGCAGTTCTGAAGCAAACCTATTCGCTTCTTTTTCCAATTCCCAATACTTAGTATTCGAACCAATCTTATTTTCGTCTATTTCGTCTATAAATGTTCCGCAATGCCAAGGGATAATTATATGACCCAGTTCATGTGCAAGTGTAAATTTTTGCCGAGTTCGGAACGAATCGGCATTTACTATCACTGTCGGCGTTTTGCCCGCTGTTTTTAGATGAAGACAAATACCGTCAACACCGTCAACTGGAATATGTTTATAGACAATTTTTGCATACTTTTCTACAAGATTATCTATATCGAACGGAACCTCAAGAGAATGCTTTTGTAAGACCTTTCGGGCCATTTTTATTTCAGGCAATAGTTCTAATCCCATAAACCTTCGTTTTCAAGCCACTTTTGCAACATCTTCGATTTAGTTGCGTCATCGGACCGGGCTGCCATCGCTATTTCGTCACGAATAATGAATTCGACATTCTTGCCGAATTTATGGGCAGAAATGATGATACCCAAATAATTTTCATCCTGAACAAAAAGCATATATTCTTTCTTGCTCATCCCCAAAAAATCATGCAATGGCAAGGTTCCATCACTTTCGTGCCATTTGTCAATGTAGTCGTTTACATCTGACATCAATGCATCTCCATTGAGACAATCTGTTATGAAATTAGACATTAATTTTTCTTCCTTTTACGGCTCCTTTAATACAATCTCCATCTGGGCTATATACAGCCAAGTGTCGTCCTCTATCATTGAACACTTCAATTTCCCCATGAAGAGAATCCCAAGTATACAATCTTTTTCCATCTTTTGATTTCCAGCGCTTCCTTCCATTTACCGCTCCAATAGGAATGCAATCATCTAAATATGATGGTTCAGGAATGGGTATAGCTGCCAAGACAATACTTTTTTGCAAAGTTAATGAAATTAATATGAGATATAAGAAAACATATATTTTTGAGGTAGTAATCAATGGACAAAATTCCGCTTGGCCCCAATATGCGCAACGGTCTCCCTTGCTAATAACACGACATTAACCCCTCTGCCACCAAAATCTGCCAATAATTCAGCCAAAAAAAACATAC
>CAISKC010000261.1 GCA_903885895.1 uncultured Legionella sp. | reverse complement strand
TATTATAATAATATATTTATTTAAAAGATCTTATAACTACTATTAGGAAACGATTTTCTGTTGTTAAGTCTTAAATAATAATAAAAATCAATTTGTTACATCACATTTAACTTGGGATCAGACCGAGGTATAAACTGATGTTTCATTCTGTGATATGATAGCCTTCCTATTTTATGACTTAGATATACATTGATTATTTGGTACGTATACCGTGTTTATCCACAGTAAGACATTATTCTCATTATGACGATACATACTTTCATTTTAGAGCAAATACGTGCGCGGCAAGCGCTCAGTTTTGCTGAGTTTATGCAATTAGCGCTTTATGCACCCTCTGGTGGCTATTATACAGAAGGATTAGCGCAATTTGGCCAAGATTTTACGACAGCGCCAGAAATCAGTCCTTTGTTTGCAGCTTGTTTGGCTAATCAATGTGCTGAGATTTTAACCCAGGTATCTCAACCGACTATTTTAGAATTCGGTGCTGGATCTGGACGGTTATGTATCGATCTTTTACGGCGCTTGGAGTATTTGGAGTGTTTGCCAGACGCGTATTATATTATTGAATTAAGTGGTCGATTACAGGCGCAGCAGCGACAAATGATTGAGCAAGACATCCCTCATTTATTGTCTCGTATTCATTGGTTAAGCACTTGGCCTAATAGCCCTTTTCAAGGGGTTATGTTAGCGAATGAAGTATTAGATGCTATGCCGATACATCGATTTTTACAAACAGAAGATGATCTTTTTGAAATATATGTTGCTGCTACAGCTGATGAGCAGTTTTGTGAAGTGCTTCAACGTTGTCACAATACGCGCTTGCGCGATTATGTTAAGCAAGTCCTTCCAGCGGATTTATATCCCTATCAATCTGAGGTAAATTTGTTATTGCCAGACTGGCTTCAACATTGTGCTACAACCTTGGCCTGCGGTATGATGTTGGTGATTGATTATGGATTTCCACGTGCAGAGTATTATCATCCCGATCGTTATCAAGGTACGGTGATGTGCCATCATTGCCACCGAACCCATCCTGATCCTTTGGTGCAGGTTGGAGAACAAGATATCACGGCGCATGTAGATTTCACGCATGTAGCAGAAAGCGCTGTACAGGCCGGGTTTTCTGTTGCTGGTTTTACGTCACAAGCCGCTTTTTTGCTGGCCAATGGATTGTTAAACCTGGTCAATGCGCCTGACCCAACCCAATTGTTTCGCCAGCAACAAGCGGTGAAACTTTTAACGCAACCTAATGAGATGGGTGAATTATTCAAAGTGATGGCATTAACCAAAGCTTGGGATAAACCACTGAGTGGTTTCCAACTACAGGATAGGCGAATTAGTTTATGAAAAAAAATGGTTATTTAACGACTGTAGAATTACAAAAAGAATCGATGAAGTTTTCTGCGGGGCATACGACCATCTTTTCCGCTACCGAACGCGAGCCGTTGCATGGGCATATGTATCAAGTCTATTTAGCCTTGACGACACGCGTAGAGGAAGATGGCATGGCTTTTGATTATCGATATTACAAAAATAAAATACATGCTTTATGTAAACATCTGAATCAAACCTTTTTGATGCCGCAATTTTCTCCTTATTTGATTTATGAAGAAGATGAAACGTATTTATATTTTACGTTTCATCATAAAAAAATTCCTTTTTTACGCGAAGACGTGACCCTCTTACCGGTTGTGAATATTACGGTAGAAGAATTGTCGCGGTGGTTTATTCAAGAATTGATTGCTGAACAAGAAGAATTAGAAAAACATCGTATTGAGCAAATTGTGGTAAAAGTTTTTTCCGCCCCTGGCCAATCAGCTAACCATACTTGGCATCGTTAAATGCTCTTTACCTCTGAATCATCGGTGTATCAGGTAGCCGTATTACAAACCAATCGTGATTATTTTGATTATATTGGACCTGAGAATATTCAGATTGGATCGCGTGTTTGGGTGCCGTTTCGACAGTCTACTCAATTGGGGATCGTCGTAGGTGTAGAGGAAAGTCAGATCCCGAGATCGGGATTGAAAGCAATTTTATCTGTTTTAGACTCGGAACCAATTTTATCGGCTGATTTATTACAGTTAAGCCGGTGGATAAGCCAATATTATCAATCTCCCTTGGCTTTGACCTTGCGATTTGCTTTGCCAAAATTATATCGACAAGGTCAGATTTTAGCGCCAACTATCGAAATATTTTATGAACTGGCTATCGAGATAGCCGAAGCGGAAGCTTTAATAAGTACGCGAGCCGTCAAGCAAAAACAATGTATTGAATATTTAGCACAACAGGGTGCTGTGAAAAAAGAGAAACTGTTACAAGCCGGTTTTACGACGACTATTCTCCAAACCTTATTAGACAAACATATTTTATTGCAGCGTCAGGAAATTTTACAACCCAAACCGAGTTCGCAAACTCTGATTCCTCCCGTCGCTTTGAACACAGAACAGACCACCGCTTATACGGCGATTATGGCGCAAATACATCAGTTCCATTGTTTTTTACTCCAGGGTGTGACTGGAAGTGGGAAAACGGAAGTCTATTTTCAAGTGATTGAACAAGTATTAGCGCAAGGGAAGCAGGTATTGGTATTGGTCCCAGAGATTGGCTTGACACCGCAGTTGCGTCATAGGTTTCAGACACGATTTTCCCAACCTTTGGTTGTGATTCATTCTCAAATGTCTGATGGAGAGCGCCAACAAGCTTGGCTTTGGGCACAGCAACAACAAATTCAATTGGTATTAGGAACTCGTTCGGCTTTGTTTACACCGATGCCTAACCTGGGTCTTATTATTATTGATGAAGAACATGATACGTCATTAAAACAAATGGAAGGCGTACGGTATTTGGCGCGTGATGCAGCCTTGATGCGCGCGCATTTTAAAAAGATCCCCATTATTTTGGGAACGGCTACACCGGCTTTGGAAAGTTTGGCTAATGCGGATAAAGGCAAATACACACGGATTTCTTTAACCCAAAAAGCCTTGAATACGTTTCCTTTGCATTATCAAATTGTTGATTTACGCAGCCAATCCCTTTTACACGGTTTAGCGACTACGACGTATTTGGCTATTGAGCGGCATTTGGCTGAAAACAATCAGGTAATGATTTTTATCAATCGTCGCGGATTTTCTCCCGTATTGTTATGTCATCTCTGTGGTTGGAAGGCAAATTGCCCACATTGTGATGCGTGTTTAACGGTACACCGATCAGCTAATCAATTGCTGTGTCATCATTGTGGTTATCACCAAGTGCAAGCAAGTACTTGTCCAGCTTGTCATAGTCGCGAATTAATTTTTATGGGTACAGGGACGCAACGTCTTGAAGAGGGGTTATCAGCGGTATTTCCTAAAACATCTATTTTAAGGATCGATCGTGATGCAGTTCGGCATAAAGGCGATTGGGATCATCATCTTCAGCAGATTGAAACCGGGCAAGCACAATTGATTGTGGGAACACAAATGTTGGCCAAAGGTCATCATTTTGCACGCCTCAGTTTGGTGGTTATTTTGGACGCAGATTATGGTTTTTATGATCCGGATTTCCGCGCTTTGGAGCGTTTGGGGCAATTGATTACCCAAGTGTCAGGTCGTGCCGGACGAGCAGAGGTACCTGGTGAAGTCGTGATTCAAACGCATATACCTGATCATCCTTTATTGAATATGTTAGTACAATCTGGCTACGATACCTTTGCTCAAGCTTTATTAGAGACGCGACGTGAGGCACAGTTACCACCGTATTCTTATATGGCACTGTTGCGTGTACAAGGTAAATATCCTGAGAAAGTATTGCAATGTTTACATTTAGTTAAACAGAATTTTTTGTCTAGCGGGTTGACTCTCATGGGACCTGCCCCAGCCCCGTTGACGAAAAAAGCTGGACAACATCGAATGCAATTGTTATTTAAATCAGCATCGAGACAAGCTCTGCAAACGCAGTTGACTGCATTAAGGGAATGGATTCAGTCTTCTGCGTTGATGAATGGCTTGCGTTGGAGCATTGATGTGGATCCGATTGATTTGTCTTGAGCTTATTGCATCGTCATGGTGGCCATGTACCTGTCAGAGCCTACATGTGTAATAATGTTCATTATATCGCGTTGATGAAGCATCTGTGGGGCAGAAAGCTCTGTAATCAATCCGTTAGTATAATTGCTTATAGCAAATGACATGGCTGTTAGTGCAACAGGTGATGCAAAATAAAGGATCGGTAATCCCAATATAGCCGCTCCAATACACGCAGCCGCCACGGCAAAAGCGGTTTTAAGAAGAATAGATCCTGCTAAGAGTAAAAAGCCAGACAGCTCAGAATAACGCATAAAAGAAGAGTGGATTGCCATAGCTGGAATGACAATAATCGCTGCTCCTAAGGCACATGCTGCAGACATGGCTCCGACGAAACCTAGGCTCATACCAACCGTTGACGCAACTAAGAATAAACCAGCCACAGCACCATTTCTAGCACCGTAAAGACCGCCAATTGCGACATCACCCATAAGTTGAGATGAGGTTCTTTCATGTTCAAAAAGTCTAAAATGCATGGGTGTTCCTTGATAAAAAGCATTATCATAGCCCTTTTGGTGTTTTTTATCAACAAAAAAATCAAAACGGAGTCACTTTTTTTACTGTGTAGTTTGTATGTGAGAGGCTAACTCCCTAGGTACGTCATCCAGAGCGTAGCGAAGGATCTCAGATTGTGCAAACATCAGGAGATTCTTCGCGCAAAAAGACTGCGCTCTGGATGACGTCTATTCTGTGTGCTCATAACCTGGGGAGTTACGTGAGAAGGACGATATGAATTGTCAACATCCCCTAGTATTGTTATAAAAATCGTTTCATAATAGTATCTAATTTTTAATTAAAAAATCTGGGTATATGTGAATAACGCTACGCTAAAGCATAAATGGATTGCAGGGTTGTTTTTTCTTTTTCTTTTTGGATGCAACTCTATTGGACCTAAGGTGCTTATCTTAGATCGATATCAATACAATATGGCATTTGACGATAGTAGAAATAAAGAGCTCTTGCTCAATATGGTTCGACTTCGTTATAACCATCCGCCTATGGTATTGAGTGTTGGGAATATTTCAGGTAGTACAAGACTGCAAAGTGCGGGTATTATTTCGGGCTTTACCAGTCTTTTGGGTAATGTTATTGGAAAAGAAATTGCGGCAGAAAATGGATATTTATACAGTGACAACCCCATTATTAGTTATACACCCATAGAAGATAGTGCTTATAGTGAACGCTTTTTATCTCGCTTTCGTTTAAGCCAAATTATGATATTAATCGAATCGTCTTGGAGTGTTCCTCGCGTTTTTCGAATGCTACTTCAACAAGCGGGCACATCAGTGAATGCCTCTAATTCGGCTAGGCCAACTTCGCATCATGCTCCCAAATATCAAGCATTTATGAATATGGTTTATGTTTTGCGTCGTTTGCAACTTAATGATGCATTGGACCTGACTTACAGTGAGAGTCACGATGGCAAAATAGAAAATTTAATTTTTCATTTTAATAAAAACAGTCATTTAACTTCAAAAGATAAATTGATATTCAAAAAAGCGGGTATTGAGATCTATCATAATGCGATTATTTTCTCGAATCATGAAGGTCCGCATAAAACGGTCGTTTTGACTCGAGCAGTATTGGGCGTACTAAATTACTTATCTAAAGGCGTCGTGATTCCTCCAGAAGATAGTAAAAAGAATATATTGACGATGACGACTTATCGCAATGGCCAAGCATTTAATTGGCAAAATGTCTTAGGAGGCATCATGCAAATTCGCTATTCGGCAACGAAACCGAAGAATGCTTGCGTTGAGATCTATTATTTGAATCGATGGTATTACATTGATAATACGGATAATAACTCTAAAAAATCATTTATGTTACTGACTAACCTTCTGGGGCTGATTGCAGCAGCCCCTCAGCTTTCACCGGTTGGTTTGACCCGTAATGCCTAGGGTCTGGCTGGAAATAGCTTTCTATTATTTAAACGAGAAAGCTATTTTTTTCTCGGTAAATTCTTGAGCTATCGTTAAATTTAGATCGCTTAAAACTTGGTCAGACTCATGTGTGTTGGTAACATCACATCGTAAAGCGAGTACGTCGCCTTCGAACAACACAGTTGGTTCATTGGGTTTTTCCTGAACAATTTTGGGATTATTTGTCGCTATGTCCATTAAGAGTTGTCTGGCTGTTTCAACCATGGTTTTATCATTGATGGCAACAGTAGCTTTGATGCGATACAATTTATTGTTATGGAAAGAGTAATTTCGAATCGTATTGTAAATTAATTTGGAATTAGCAATGAACAAATCATAATGATTAAATGTTTTAATCTGTGTAGAGACCAGGCCAATATGGCAAATTTTACCTTCCGTACCATCGACTTTAATACAATCTCCGACTTCGATGGGTCTAGCAAACAAGAGATATATACCACTAGTGATATCAGCGACTATGTCTTTCACTCCCCAACCAACTCCAAATGATAAGAGCCCTGAAACAATCGTTAAGCTGGTTGTATTGATTCCTGCAATAATTAACCCAATGATGATGGCTATACAACATACAGCGCAACGGGTGAGTTTTCTGATCAATGAGATCAGATCTGGTTCCTTTTTGAATCTAGGATGTTCTACAATGAAGGTGGAAACAGAGCGACCCAATAACATGATAATGGAAAATGCGATGCATGCTTGGATAATCCGAATGGGGTAAATAGTGATATTAAAAATTATGATCCCTTGTACTAAATGCCGATAGGTATCAAATAGCGTCATTCCCCAGCCTTGTTGTAGCGCAAGGATAGCAAAAGAAAATACCATGAAAAGTAAAATAGCGCGTAGAAAAAGTAACTCCCATATTTTTTCATTCTGATTTATTTTAAGAAAATGATACAGTTTGAGATGCCATGGATGGGTTGGCACGCATAAAGAGGTATAAACATTTTTTAGGAATTGATTCACATCTAAGAAAATTGTAACGGTTACGATGGTAATGAGGATATTGGGTACAAAAAGCACCGCAGCATGTTGATATCCAACCCATCCTAAACTAATTAACATGATGCAAAACAAACATAGTAGTGATTGGGATCTATGCCGGATATTGATGATGTCTGCTGTTCTAAAAAAATCCATCTTGAAAACAGTCCAAATGACCCATAATAAAGCAAGGTTATATAGCGTGATGCCTGTGTTAACGAGAATATTTTGCAATGCTGGAGTACACCATTGCGCTTTCAATAAATACATAAGAAAATAACCGCAAATACCTAAAAACATGACGATATAACTGCGATGCAGTGCTTCTGCAATAACGGGTTCGTTGGGAGATGCTTTGTTGCGACCTATTAATATAATAAGCAACTTTGAAATGACAATGAAATATAAAACATAGCGCAATTCTACTAATCTGAGTGACATATACTCCGAGCGCAACTCTAACAATAAAAAGTAATAATAGAGAACGGCTGCCATCAGGATCATGAGTGAAAATAGGCTCTGTGTATTTTTATAGAGACTAAAACCTTTCACTTTATGCCAGCGAATTACTAAAGATCCCATGATAATACTGCTAATCAATAACAACCAATGCATATCGGATGTTGTCCAAAAAATAGCCTGTTGATACAGGGCATTGGCATTAATGGTGAAGTCAGACCAAGATACTTTGTGAATACTGTCTAAAACGGGCGTTGTTTTACTGCGCATATTCAGGTAGTTTGCATTGTGTGCAGCAATGGTTGTGTGTGATAATAGTTCTTTTAGATGATTATTTAGAAATGTTGTGCTAACAAAGTGTTGTGCATTCGAGTTTTTCTGTTGTTGTAATTCGGTGCTGATAGGTATTTCTGCTTTTAATGACTTAAATTTATCCAATAGTTGCTCAAGGTTTGTTAAGTTGTTTTGTTGCGTATTGAGACAATTTGTTACAAAACTTTGGAAAGAAAGAATGGATTGTACTGTATCCACGAGTTTCCAATAGTCACCTTCACTTTGATATAGTTTACTATCTTGCGCAAGCTTATTATAACGTGTCTCCATCATAGCTGTGTCGCACATTTGCGCAAGTGACACCTGGTTATAACTGATAAAAAGAAACCAGAAAATAAGATAAAACCAACGATGCTTTATGTTTGTTGTTATCATGTTTGCTCATCTTAAACAATGTTCGTCACATTAAGTATAGACCAAAATAAATATACCTTTTTATTTTCTGTGGTGATATTCTCGGTTTTTTTAAAAGGGCAAAAATCATGCAGTTTACGACGCCGTTATATGAACGATCGGATATATATGAAAGTTATTCAGAAGCACATGCTGCGAGTCATCCTCAGGAAACGCCCGCTTCACAAGCAGAAAGAACAGTAGAATTAACGCGTGTTGTGGATGTTGGGTATTCCTGCGAACGTGATCACCGATTATCGCCTAGTGTGATCACCTAATATTCCGTTGTTTTTGCAAGCGAAGAAATTATCTCAGAGTGATCACGATGAAGCAATTTCTTTTT
>CAISKC010000260.1 GCA_903885895.1 uncultured Legionella sp. | reverse complement strand
TTTGTCCACCCTACATTTACATCGATTTTCTATCAAAAAATTATGCGGGGATACCTCAGGGATGAGGGTAGATTCGTATAAATACTTCGCGCAGTCACAATCTAAAGAATCAATGCGGCCTAAAATGCTCAGACCCATGCCCAACGATCGTCTTTTCTGAACTTCGTAATCGCGATTTATACCGATCACGTAAGGACTCTTTAGGAATAGGTTTCGCACCCTCTCTAGCTTGTTTTCTCGTATTTTTTAAGTACTGATCTTTACAATAACTTTGTACTGTACGACAAGCACGCTGATCTTTGTTAGTCAGAATATGCTTTCTTTCTAAAAGAGGCACTGTATGCACGGCCGATTCAACCGTATTAATTTTGGCTTGTAAACGTTTGGGTGATCCTAATAACGCTTGAAATCGTGTAGGACGTTGCATCTGTTGTGTCCACTTCGCAAGGCGCGCTTGAACATACATCATTTCATCGGATTGAACGGCTTGTAAAGCAGCGCTTAAAGTTTGCTTCATCTTAGGATCAGCAAAATCTCCGCTATAAAGCTTACGAGCATGCTCATCTATAAAATCCTGCATCGCACGATCTGTATAACCAACGCGATAGGTCGCTATTTGCGTTAACAGGGATAAACACTGAGTCAGTTCCTCTAATTCTTGATGCACTCGCGCAATCGTTGTCAAAGATTGCGCTGCCGCAATCCGCTCTTCATAACGACTGACCAAATCTTGTTTGAAAGGAGTGGGCATCCCATCCCATTCTTCTAATTGATCGAGCAATGCAAACAATTCACAAACCGCAGCACGATCTTCAGAAGACTGTATTTGTTGACGTAAGGCAGGTGACAATTTCTCAGCACTAAACCCATAGGCAATATCCAAGGCAGATGTTTTTTGTTGCAAAGCATGATGAAATTCGTGCTCAGCCTGCGGGCCCCCTGTTTGGAGCATGTCATGAAGCTCGGGAGATAATTGTTGATATTCAGCATCGGAAAACAAACATGCGTCAGCAGATTTATCCGGATCGGCCATATACAGACTCCGCTTACAAGCAAACAGATCTGTGCCCATTGGCCCTATATTCTGCATGGTTTGCAAAATTTCTTGCGCGTAATGATCAGCAGTGCTTTGGTCACCTTCTTGCTTAGCAGTATGATATTGTTCAACATGCAATGAAGGCCAATATGCCGATGAGCCCGTTAATTCAGTAATAGGGGTATTCACAGACTGAGCGAAACCGTAATCAATCAAGCGCACACGCCCATGCTCATCAATCGTGATATTATCAGGTTTGATATCAAAATGCGCATACCCCGTGCCATTTTCAGATAGTTTCCCGCTGTGTAACTGATGAACTTGCCAAGCAATTTTTCTGGCAATATTTTTTTTCTGCTCTAAATTCCATGGCGACTCAAATCGCAATTTTTTATCCAGTGAATCCCCAAGATACAGTAAAGAGCTGTAGTATTTCTCTTGGCCTGTGCCAGAAGTTCTCATGATTTTAGGATCTGCCATTAATCCAAGATCTAAATTCGCTTGGGTTTCTTTTTGTTGCGCTTCGTTATTCGTTTTTTCTATTTTGACAGCGTATAAATGCCCATGTCGATCGACCCCATATTTCACCGCACCAAACGCACCAAAGCCAATGCGATGTTCTGCATCTCTGCGATTTTCTTTGGTTGCCAGGGCAATCACTTTCTTACCAAAATGGAGATAAGAATGTTTAGGTGGGTTGGTCTGATATAAACGTCGCCATTGTTCGCGCCGAATTTTTACTTCATCTGGATATTGTTGAAAATACGCTTCAGCCAGCTGAAACTCATGCTGCATAGCAGTCTGATCCGCATAAAAAAATCCTTTTTCACGCATATGTTCCATAGGTTTTATTTTTTTTCTGAGTCACCATATAAAACAGTATAGACTGTTTGAGAGATTCTTGGGGCGGTGACCTTAGTTAAGAAATAAATACTGCTTTTCAGGCTGAAGACAGCGTTTTAATGATCCCCTATTGATGTCAGGTTTCGCTAGATTTATTTATATGCGCAGTTCTTACCGGCTGATGCCATCCAGACTCTAACTTTAAATGAGAGTTGGTCGTAATTGACGTCCATATTTGCTCCTGCTCCTCTGAATGGATCACAAGATTATTCGAAGCTAAATCTACTTCAATTGGATTTCCATCATACAAGGCCAAACTCTGGAGATTTTCTACAGTTAAATCATTTTCTCTCAAATCAAGATGGACAACCTCATCCGGTGCTCGATAAGATTTTAATAAATTCATCACATCTTCAATAGCTCTAGATTTTTCTTCATGATGACATCCTAACATTCGTTGACATAGATTAATGTTATTCGCTTTACTTCCAATTATTTTTCTAGAAAGTTCCAATATTTTTTCAACTTTGCCATCAAACATACTCACCTCCAAAATACCAAATTATCTCAATGACGATCCCCTATCATCGCTCCTATTATCCGAAACAGGGGTATTCATTTTTCTATCTAGGATCGCATTTGATAATACAAAAGTCTCGACTCCAATTTTGCGAATGATATATAATTTATTGTTTTCAAACATCTTTTTCAACGGCAAACAATCGGATTCCTGAGCATTTTGTACGCTCTGAAGTAGATTTAATTTATCTATTTGTTTTTTTGTCTTATTATCAACAGACGCCCTTTCAACATTGAAGTGCAACACCCTCGGTAGAGTGAGTCTCCGCATAGAAGACCTCAAATGGTGTTCTGTATTGTAG
>CAISKC010000259.1 GCA_903885895.1 uncultured Legionella sp. | reverse complement strand
TCCGTCATCGCTAATCTCCTCGGTTTTTATTGTTGTTTCGCAACTCAATAGTACCGAATTTTAACGATGACGCTAATACTTCTTGCTCATCTTGAATTTACAGCAGTATACGGACTTAACCAATCTTTGATTAACCTTTTACCAACAGGTGCTCCCTTTGTATATCCTTCTTGCATACACGCTTGTGCGATAGGTTGGCAAGGATTTGCCGAACATATCACTGATGTTCCGAATACTGTCATAGCAATGATCGATTTGAATAGTCGTTTTTTCATATAACAAGCCCATAGATATCCGCTTCTTTCTTCACTTTAACGCTTTATTGTGAAACGCGCTACCTTTGTATGGCAATGTGCTGCGGCAGGATGCTTGATAAAATAATCTTGATGGTACGCTTCCGCTGCCCAAAACGTTGTAACGGGATTGAGAACTGTCGCCACACTATAACCATTTTCTTCCAAACGTTTTATGAGCTGGCTGGCTTGTTCATATTGCATAGGATCATAATAAAAAACAGCACTTCGATATTGAGGCCCACGATCCGGTCCTTGTCCATTCACTTGACAGGGATCATGCATCTCAAAAAAATGCATTAAAATTGTGTTGTAATCGGTTTTTGCTACATCATAAACCACTCGCACAGCTTCATAATGCCCGGTATGCCCTGCACAGATTTCTGCATATTGCGGAGACGATACTTGACCACCACTATAACCTGATTCTACTTTTACCACACCCGGGACTTGTTGCAAGGCATGTTCTATCCCCCAGAAACATCCCCCTGCGACAATCGCTTCAGCTGTATCCAAAACCTGTATGTCCGGCACAAAATCCAAAGCAAGCGAATTCACGCAATACCGTTGCGAACTTACCGTAAAGTTTTCCCCCAAAAAAATGTGCCCCAAATGCCCGGCACAACGGCTGCAACTTATTTCGGTGCGCATACCATCTGGATCAGGAGAACGCCGTACACGTTGCAAAAGATCATCGTCAAAACTAGGCCAACCACATCCCGCAGTAAACTGACTAGACGCTCTAAATAATCCCCATCCACAACGCCGACACAAATAACTGCCTTGTGTTGGCAACGCATTGTACTCGCCACTATAGGGGGCTTCTGTCGATTGTTCACATATGATTTGTCGCACAACAGGAGTCAGACTGGCTAATTTATCGAGGTATGTTGTCATGATGATCTAGATTATCCTTGAAAACGTTGATTAACTCCTTTGGGTTTGGCATTTTTTTCAATATATTGAATGATTTTTCGGGCAATATCGATCTGGGTCGCACGCTCAATCCCTTCCAATCCCGGCGAAGAGTTAATTTCAAGCACCAAAGGACCTTGATGAGAGCGTACCAAATCCACGCCGGCAACCTTCAAGCCCATTGTTTTAGCAGCCGCCACAGCAATACGCCGTTCTTCTGTGCTCAATTTCACCTTCATTGCTTGACCACCTTGGTGCACATTAGCTCGAAACTCCCCTTCCTTGGCTTGCCGTTTGATAGCCGCCACCACGCTATCACCAATCACCAAACACCGGACATCGGTCCCACGTGACTCCTGAATAAATTCTTGCACTAAAATATTGGCACGCATTTCTTTGAACGCATTGATAATGCTGACCGCCGATTGATGACTATCCGCTAAAATCACGCCTTTCCCTTGTGTGCCTTCTAATAATTTAATCACCAAAGGCGCCCCACCAACCATACGGATCAGATCTTCCGTATTATCAGGCGATTGCGCAAATCCCGTTAATGGCATCGGAATCCCTTTTCTAGCCAACAATTGTAAAGAACGAAATTTGTCTCTAGAACGTGCAATCGCTATAGATTCATTCAACGTATACATACCCATGGTTTCCATATGACGTAAAACCGCCGTACCATAAAAGGTATTCGAAGCACCTATTCTAGGAATCACCGCATCAAAATTGTTTAAAAATACGCCCCCACGATAATGGACCGTCGGATTAGAAGCCGCCACATTCATATAGCAATACAACGGGTTGATAATACTCATCTCATGCCCAGCATCATTGCCTGCCTGCATCAAGCGCTTATGACTATACAAATTCGGATTCGTTGCCATGATAGCAATTTTCATACTGCCTATTTCCTTATTTTAAAGACGAGACCAAATATTGATAATCATGTACCAAACCGTCTGCCTGATGCGGTGGTGTAAAAAACGCCACCAATTCTCCATGGGGATTCAGCAACATTACTGCCCCAGTATGCTCAATACTATAATCGTTTGTCCGTTTTTGCGCACTAGATTTTACATGGGTATAAGCAACCCCCAAATAACGTGCCAAATTTTGTATTTCACGCTGCCCGCCACTCGCGCCTATGAAATGTGGATTAAACGATCGCACATAATCCTTCATTCTCACAATATCATCTCGCTTTGGATCCAAGGTCACCATCACCACCAGAGGCGGTGGTAAGTCCGGATGCTGCAATATCAAACGATACATTTTTGCTAACTCTGCCATCGTTACGGGACAAACCGACGCACAATGAGTAAATCCAAAAAACAAATAAGTCCAATGCCCTTTTAAATTTTGCGAATCAATAGCATAGCCCTCTGTCCCTTCCAAAGTAAATGCAGGCATTGGGCGAGGCTTGGTTAAAATAGTGCCATAAAAAACGTGTTGAACTTTAGTAAGCTTTGTCCACAATTGTTGAGCGGCTATCCCCAAACCGATGGCACAAACCAAGAATAAAACTCTCCAAAGTCCGACACGATGCTGAAATTTTTTCACAACCTATCCTCTTTCTTAGTAGTAATGATCTATTAACAACAAAACGAATAGCAACAAAAGATAAATAATTGAAAATCGAAATGTCTGCATAGCAATTTTCGGCGTTTCACGATACAACAATATGATGGCCCAATACATAAAGCGCATGCCTAACAGCAAGGCTCCCACACCATATACCCATCCGCTCATTCCCACGACACAAGGCAACATACTGACTAAAATAAGTAAAATGGTATACAACAATACATTAAGTTTGGTATAGCGGATCCCATGAGTCACCGGCAACATTGGGATATCTGCATGCTGATAATCCTTAAACCGATAAATTGCTAAAGCCCAAAAATGCGGCGGTGTCCAAGTAAATATAATTAAAACAAGGAGTAAGGCTTGAGGATCGAAATGATTAGTCACCGCCGTCCAGCCTAAAAGCGGTGGCGCTGCGCCTGCTAAGCCACCAATCACAATATTTTGTGGTGTAGCCCGTTTAAGGTAACCTGTATAAATGCCAGCATAACCGATTAAAGTCAAAAACGTTAACCATGCAGTTAATGAATTCACCCATACGCATAACAAGCTCAAACCACAAGCTCCCAGTAAAGCTGCAAAACCAATTGCTTGATTGACGGTAATCCGACCTTGGGCAATAGGCCGTTGCTGCGTCCGAGCCATGAGCGCATCAATCCGACGGTCGACAATATGGTTAACGGCGGCGGCTGCACCTGCAACCAGTCCAATCCCAATCAAACTTGCCAACAATAACGAAAGCGTAACGTGACCAGGTGCCAAATACATGCCCACTACTACCGTGACTAACATCAAAGCTACTACGCGCGGCTTACACAAAGCCAGATAATCGCGCCAAATAAAAGTGTCGCATTTAAGCATGGCGAGCATGAGAAAGGCCTCCTGTATTACCCATCATAAAACGTAAGCTCAATATAGATGCAAACAACAGCGCTGCCACCCCATTATGAGCGACTGCTACCCATAACGGTAACAAGTACATCACATTCGCGATGCCTAAAGCAATCTGGAGCATCATACACACAAAGATCATGCCCATCACACAATGCACCGCTTTACTTTGCATAGAGCGCAACAAACAAATCATCAAACTGGTAAGGTAGATCAAAGTGACTGTTGCACCGAAACGATGCATCATTTGAATCGTAACGCGACTCGTACTATCCAATATGCCTCCTTGATAATTAGTTCCAATCGTCGACCAAAGCTGAAAACTATGCTGCCAAGTCATAGACGGCAACCAATGGCCGTTACATTGTGGAAACCCAATACAAGCCAAGCCCGCATAATTAGCACTCACCCACCCTCCTAACGCAATCTGACAAAACACAATGGCGATCGCTATATTTAGCCATACATACCAACGAGACCCATGCTTGTGCGGTTTTGTAGCATGCAGTAATAAATTCAAATACACCAACCCACCAAACAATAATAGCCCACCTAATAAATGCCCCATCACAACAATGGGTAATAGCTTCAAAGTCACGGTCCACATCCCCAAGGCCGCTTGAAAGCCAATCAAACCTAACAGCATCAAGGGAACCCCGCGTGGCGCGCCTTGACGCTGATAACGCCGGGCACAAAGATTGATCCCAACAATTAGTAAAACCAATGTGCCTGCTACATAGCGGTGAATCATCTCAGTCCAAGCTTTACGCGATTCTAACGGCATAGCCGAATACTGGTTTTGTAATAGATCGTCTTGTGCTACCCCACTCACTGGTACCACCATGTGGCCATAGCAGCCTGGCCAGTCTGGGCAACCCAAGCCAGCATTCGTCAAACGGGTATAAGCACCCAGCATTACAACAAAAAACGCCAATATCATGGCCACCAAAGCTAGGCTGCGTAATAATCTCATTTGTCATGCACCATTTTTTGTAGATCTTGGAAAACATCTTGAACCGACTGATCTTTCGCATAAGCTAAAATCACAAAGTTCTGAGGATTCACCAAGTAAATAGCTGGTTGCAACCCCAAATGCATCGCATCATCTTGCGATAAACTGACTAGGTTTGCATCCATTTTATGCAGCAAACTCTGAATGGGTTCAGATACCTCGACCACCGGTGTTGATATTGCCAAACTCAGATCCACATAATACAACCGCCGCCCCAATGCCAAACGCAGCCGCGCCAAATCATCTAATCGTTGTAGACAATCTTGCGCACAGCTTTGCGGACTCCAATACAATAACTGCCATTTTTCTTTATGATGCTTGCTGTGCAATAAAGGTGGTGGCTGCAATAATTGACCGTGGTTAGTTCTGCTACTTATCCATGCCGGATGCAAATAGACAACATAAGCCACCATTCCAGGTGCCGCAAACAAAGCCACCAATAAACTCATGAGCATATAGGAACGTTTCATGCGCGTCTCTTTACATTCAATATGATATACATCACTACCACTCCTAGTGCAAAAACAAACCATTGCACAGCATAACCAATATGACGCACAGCGCTACCCGCCACAATGGGCCAATCGCGCACATACGTGCTTTGCGGCTCAGCCGACTGACGAATGATAAACGGATATACCGATTTATGCAAAAAATGACTGATTGTTGCGAGGTTTAGCGTTTCAACAATAACCAAATTTTGCGTTTTGACTTCTATCCCAGCCCCCAGAACCCATTGCTGTACCGCAGGATAATAGGCATGGCCCGTGTAAAACAAATTATGTAGGGGTAAATCTGCAATATCCGGTAAAGATAAACGACTGGGATCACCCGGCACCCAACCGTGATCCACCAAAACCACTTTACCATCAGCAAGTAGCAATGGTATTAAAACATCATAGCCAAATTGATGCTCATGATGTTGATTATCCAAGAGTAACGTCACAGGTAGCCGCGCTTGACCTTGCACCTGAACAGGTTGGTATTGCTGCACAGAGGGCCCGGGTATTCGCACCGGAGAACGTTGCATCTGCGTTTGATACATCGCTAACCATTGCCGTTTTTCTTCTGCACGATGAATTTGCCAAAAACCCAACCTCATAAATAACAATATACTGACAATGGCTAAACTCAGCATTTTCCAAGAAGACGTGAAAGAAAACCGAAAAACAGTTACACTAAACATATACACTCGCAAATAATTTGGGTTGTTTTATGATAATCAAACTTATTATCATCGCAGTCATGGGCCTCATCTTAATGGCATTAATCTCTGGGTTGATTTTTCTCGTACGCGATAACAAAGGATCATCAAAACGCACAGTCAAAGCATTGACTTGGCGCATTAGTTTATCATTATTACTCTTTATTTTTCTATTCTTAGCTTATAAGCAGCAATGGATAGTTCCACATGGTATTGGCTAAGGTGACATAATGCTAACAAGAAAATCATATAAACAGGTATATTTGCTCATAGTGGCTCTCAGTAGCGGGTATCCGTTGCATGCCGACACCATGGACCACTACATGAACATTGTCAACAATATTCCTAAAATGGAAATCAAAGCCGATGGGCAAGCACAAATATGGGCGAAATCAGCTCGAAATGTTTTGCTTTTAACCTGCGAATCCGTCGCAGAAAGTATGGCGATAGTCAACGAAACCGCAGTTCGACAAGGCATGCCTTTATTTTGTTTACCTGGAACAGTCACCCTGAATGGTAGTATGTTGCGCAATTTAGTAGAACAAACATATCTCGACATGCCAAACCAAGAAAGTGAGAAATCTAAGATGACCGTTTCCGAAGTAGCCCTGATAGGCCTCACTAAAACATATCCGTGCTCTAGCAAAGTTCAACCTCGCTAATGCTCAGCATGCTTGATCCCGCGTACACGCCGCGGGACATAAGGTACCCATTAAGCCTTATCTTATTCTGGTCTAAACTGATTTCTTTCATTCGTACCAGGCTGTTTTTCAGCATAGTGCTCGCGAAAGAATTTAAATAAACCCTTATGTGTCGCCGTTTCTTCACGCTGAATATATGGAAAATAAATATTCGCTTCCGTCAACACGCCTACAATCTTACTGTTTCTTTGATAATCCGGATGCTCTTGCATCGCTAACTTTAATTTACTTAATAGAGATGGCGTTGGATAACCTAAAAATGTTGCCAATGCCACAGTCACAGGATGCGCACGCCCAAGCCTAGTCACTTGGTTACATTTTGCAATCAAAGCTTGCAAAACTTCTGGGGTAAACAAGACTGGATCTACAACACAATGCGCTTGTTCTTCTTCAACTTTATGAATTTCCTGATTCAACAATGCTAGCTCTTTTTTAATACTTTCGATCTGTCCAGCGCTCTCAATAAGGTCACGTCTAATTGCATCATATTCGGGTCGCAACCCTTTTTTTGTGATTTGATTGACTGTTTCTCTTGGGACATATCCCCTAAATGATGATCCAGATATTTCCTGAAATCTACGCTCTAATAAATGCATGCCGTCTTCTACTCTCTTTATCTCGTTCATTAATTCCAATCTTTGATCCGTCAAACTATCATATTGTGCATTCAATTCTTCTAAAGAATTCGAGACGCTATGAAAATAATGTTGCTGAATATC
Organism: uncultured Legionella sp.; assembly: GCA_903885895.1. Classification (GTDB taxonomy): domain Bacteria; phylum Pseudomonadota; class Gammaproteobacteria; order Legionellales; family Legionellaceae. Next base: position 3,026 of record CAISKC010000259.1, on the reverse strand, counting down.
TTTAATAGAGGGTAATTCCATCTCCTTCACCCAACCCTCCAAAATACGATCATCCACTTTGCCGACTTCCTCCACAAGCTGAACCAAATTTCTAGATTCCAAGTAGGAATGGTCTGAGTTCATGATTGCTTTCAGCGCCTGCAAACTCACATCGGTCCGGTACATTAAGAAATAATGCAGTGCCTTACTAACCGGATGTTGGATCCGATCACAGGCGCGTTTTAAATCACATATTTTGGCATTTTCACTATGTTGCCGAGCCAAGCCATGAATTTTTTCCATTAGTTCAACATGATCACCACTTATAACATCTCGGTGCGACAGGAGAAGATGAGAGATTTCAGCCGTTAATTTATCTCGATCTCCGACCAATTTATCCAGAGTTTTACGCATTGATGGGTTATTTTGGCTCTGTAATTGACTGTCTGTAGATTCAATTACCGATTGAAGTACTGCCAACTCTTGTTCTTTCGATGCAAGAAAATCTAACAAAGCCTGGTCTCGATTTTTTTGCATAAAAATGGCTGGATAAAGTTTATTAGCTTCCCAGACAATATCGCCCAGAACACGGTCGTTGAATATATCTTTGCTTTTCGCTATTTCTGCTTGTAATGCTTGTAAGCTCGACGTTGTTTGGTGTGATAAAAAGGCTAGTAATTTTGGAACAACCGGATGAGACACCTCGTCGCAACGATCTTTCAAAGCTATTAATTTTTCGCGACTTGCTTCTCTTTGTTCCGACAAAAAGTCTTTTGGTAAATAGTCTGGGATATAATCTTCCAATAAAGCAGACAGTGCATTGACCAAATCTTCAATTTTTTTGTGCAGGTCAAAAATATAGCCATTTAAAATATCACGTTCTTCTATATGTTGCGTCATCTGCTGCATTATTTCTTCACTATCGCGCGGATCACCTGATGCTAATTGATGGTATCGTGCATCGACATGTTCAATCACTTCTTTTAAATCAGCCAATTCTTTGGTTCTTTGGTTGATTTCATCGGCATGCATTTTGATAGTGTCTATCGAATCTTGCACCAGTGACAATTGCGCATGCAATGCTTCGTCTTGTTCGCGATAAGACTCTTTTAAATTCTCTTTTTTATGTTTTAATTTACTCAGCTTTGTCTCTTTTCCCTCAACCAACACACGCCAAATCTCGCGAAAAACACCAACAAAAATGAATAACCAATAACGCCGTCTGGCCCAACGAATGCTAGTGCGCTCTGCTTGATAATCCTCTGTAGCCTGCGCATACTTCTCGCCAATTTTCACTTGTGCGGCCAGCAGATCTTCTAAGCTTAAGTCACGCAAACCAGCCAAATATTTGGCTATTTTTTCGTCGCTATAATCATTAAAATCTGAGTTATCCAACTCTGTTCGTCTAGATGATTCCATGACAACAATCCCAAATTAATACACATATTGTAAATATAGTACATTTATTGTGATAATCCAGAACCAATGATTAAAAGTTAATCTTTATATATATACTTATAGCTAACGGGGTTTTACGTAAGTCCTATCAAATTTTAACATGCATAGCACGCTCAATATTCCAGCCACCACCCAATGCTTTGATCAAATTCACTGAAGCAAGCTGACCTTGGATTTTAAGCTCAATCAGACTCAGTTTATTTTGCAATGCCTGATCTTCGACAGTATACACTTCTAAATACGTATCCATCCCATTCTCCATCCGTTGCTGTGCTTGATATAATGCGCGAAATGCTGCCGTGGTTGCGGCGTTTTGACTGGTAATTTCTTGATGTAATCGATAAGTTGCCACCAAACCATCTTCCACTTCTTGATAGGCAGTCAAGACTGTTTGCCGATAATTATTGACCGTTTCATAATACGTCGCCTTGGCTTGTTTCAAATTTGCTTGCAGATAGTAACCATCAAAAATAATTTGATCGATTTGTGGCGGGAGCATCATGATTCCAGAGGGTGGCCCAATCCCCCAAATCAAACTTGGCTTAGAAAACAATTGTGCAGCGGACTGTGATTGTGCGCCCACTAGAGAACTGATATTGAACACTGGAAAAAATGCGGCGCGTGCCACACCAATCGTTGCATTCGCTGCTTGCACACGTTGTGCAGCGGCTGCCACATCAGGTCTTCTTTGTAATAAAGCGGAAGGTAATTCTGGAGATACCGCTACAAAACGCATGGGGGCTTTGACCGGCTTAAGGTGAAAGTTCGCAGGAATAGCACCTGTCAACACAGCTAAAGCATGATCTAGTTTCGCACGTGATAAGCGCATATTGGTCGCAGCCGTTTTAGCTTCTTCAACCGTTTTGATGGCTTGAGCCTCTTCTAATTCTGACAGTGCGCCACCCACATGTAATTGATGAATTAAAAATAATGCATGCTTATCAGCTGCCACAATTCTATCTAATGCTTTTTGTTCTTCATCTTCTCCGCGTAATTGAAAATAAATATCCGCTAAACTCGCATGCAAACTCAAATCGACTGCAGCCAAATCAAATTCACTAGCCCTTGCAGCATGCGTACTGGCAGAAACGCTATTGCGGATTGCACCCCAAACGTCCACTTCATACGTTAATAAACTCTGCAGTGTAAAGGTACTGTAGAGAAATTTGGTACCCGGGTACACATTCGCAATATCCGCCGAGTTATTTTGGCGCGCACCACCACCCAGCCCTTGAATAGTGGGATATAAGAAGGAGCGCGCTGCTTGAGCCAATGCGCGTGCTTCTTGAAAACGATCATAAGCTTGGTTCAATGTAGGATTAGACTGACTCAATTGCTCTTCCAATTCATTCAACACAGGATCGTGGAACACTGCCCACCATCGGCAGTGCTTACGCTCAGTCGCTAATTTGGGTTTCGCCATCACCCAGCGAATACCTTCTTTGTATTTCTCAGGGATAGGCATGGGAGGGCGCTGTGATTTTGGAGCAAAAGAACAACTGGTCACCACCAATAGGCTCCCTAACCATCCTAGCCAACGCCATGTTATATGTTTCATAATGATGTTCTAATGTTAGACTTCACCACCC
>CAISKC010000258.1 GCA_903885895.1 uncultured Legionella sp. | reverse complement strand
CGTTCAAGAGAAGACAAAAATTCATAAGAAAATCTTTGAATTAGCGGAGCTTCAACCCGAGATGATCCTAGTGCCCAATTCCTGGGGAATTTAGGATCTTGATAATGCCTTACTTGGATTTGATTGTTCATAACACCTTACCAACTGGGATATCGTTTGGATGAGATTCGTGGCCTTCGGGATCATTAAACGGCATTTCTGTATAGCTGTTTTTGAGATAAAATCTTAAGCTGGTTTGCCTGGATTCAGCATGAATACTTTTAACACCTAAACTTTTCAGCCATTTTTCAATTAAAACCAAAAACGCACTTCCAGCATTTTTGCTACGCTTACCTTCATCAACAGCGATAATCCGTATCGCTGCTTTATTATCAGACCAAAATTGAATATGGGCATAACCAATGATTTCTGTGCCTTGATATAAAATAAGATGAGCATGCTCGCAGTGGTCAAACGTCCATGTGTATGGATCATCTATGCCATGTGGGCCAAAGAAATATGTATCGCGAAAATGCTTGGCGGTAGCCCATTCTCGTGGTGTTAGTGCCTTTACAACACGTAAGCCATTAAATCCTGTTTTAGAATGAATATTATTTACAAATGCATCTTTACCGAAAACATACTGGTAAATATCATTTTGATAACGCAAGGCTAAATCTTGCTTTAGCTTTGCATAGTGTTCCCTGTCATCTGCATGATCCCGCATCCAATCGCGAAATAGTAAGTGTCCCTCAATCTCAGCGCTGGTTTGTTCAAATATGTGGACATTGAATCCCTTTTTTTGAAAATATCTGCGAAAAAGCATTCCATATTCGCCTTTTGCCACATAACCAAGAGCTTCCATCCCTCTTGTGGTTTGGTCTAAAGCTATAATATCGCGAACCACCGGTACTATATCTATAATCGGTTTTGCGGCCAATCCTGGTACCGATGTCGAACCAACATGATGAATAGCAATGCAGTTATTACCCAATGCTTTTTTAATTTTGGCTGCCTCAGTTTCAAAAATAGTTGGCCAATTAGGATCATAGGGTACGACTTCAATACGATCTGTTTTTTGCATGAGATTTAACTCCGATAAAATATGTTCAACTAATTCAAGAATATCAGCACATTGATTGGGACGATCCTTATGGTTTGATCTTTTAAGACAATCAAGCAACGACTCTAGATTCAATAGTTGTATGGTAATACGCCAATTTTTAGGTAAGGTAACGCCACCACTGGCCAATCCGCTTAGGAATGCATCTTGAAATTCATGTGGCATTTTATGGGCATACCTAAGCATATTCGCCACATCGCTTAACACAGAACCAGAGAAAGAAAATTCCCAATCTAAAACACAACTCACTTTCCAAACACTATCAACTTTATTAACAAGGATATTAGCTGGGTCAAAATCAGCGTGGACAAGATGCTTTTCTCCTTCATCAGGAAATAGATGGCCATATTGGCCAAGGGCCTGGCTGATTTTGAAAATCATCTCTGGTGTAAGCACAGATAAAACAGTCTCGTGCTTTAAGTAATCTTTAGCAAAAATTAAATAATCATCGGATGGTGAAAGCGGGATAACGTTTAGCTCTTTATCAAAAAAGCCTGCCCCTGAAAATTCATGGGCTGTAATTTTTGAAAGAATCGTGCCCACCTCATGCATGATTGCGCTGAGATCATGCGGAGCGTCGCCCAGTAAAAGATCTCGAAGCGGTATGCCAGGCATAAACTCTGTAATGGCAAAATGATAACCCTCAAGTTCGCCGATATAATACGTCAGGGGTATCGAAATAGCTTTTTTTAATAACGCTGCCAGTTTTTGCTCGCGGTAAGCAGCATCTTTGTCGCGCAAATAAACACGCAAAATTAATGGGTGCTTTTCATCTTCCAGCAAAATTTTAATGTTGTGGTTAGCGCATCCACCAGCCATCAATTCATGCGAAATGAGTTTTGTATCAGGATAGACAAGCCGTACCATTTTCTCAACCATGCCCTCTGGTAGTTGGTATGTGACGCTTGTTTTTTCCCAATCGGCTTTAAACATTACAAGCTCCGCTTTAAAAAGATGCAGCTGGAATTTTGCGTATAACCTGGTCTCTCAAAATCCACAACATATCCCAATTTCTCATAGAATGCTTTAGCGCCCTGGAAACTCATTGTGGCAACTGTTGCCATGCTACATTCATTCTCACGGCCATAATCATGGACTTGCGCCATCAATTTATATCCCAAACCTCTTCTGCGATGACTTGTATGTACCCATAATTGGTCTGTATAAATGCTGCCGAATATCAAACTCCCATTGCAACCGGCTATGATATTCCCTGCTTCATCATGCATGAAAAAAGCAAATGAATAGGCAGTCCCAAAATCGGGTGTCTCTTCATTGATTTTTTGCGTGATAAAATCTAGATCGGCAGAATGAGGGTTTGTGGTGAATTCTATGTTCATTGTCTAATGCCAATATAAATACTGAATTTGTATTGAATATCTCATATCTCACCCTCATTCTTTTGATCTGGCAAGAAACCACCCACCTGAGCATCCCACAGGGTTTTGTATAATCCATTACTGGCAAGCAACTCGGTATGAGTACCATCTTCCACAATTTTTCCTTGATCAAATACAATGATGCGATCCATATGCAAGAGTGTTGATAGGCGATGAGCAATGACAATGGTGGTTTTATCTTGCATTAATTCCCAAAGGCTTTCTTGGATGCCACTTTCAGTAACCGAATCAAGCTGGGATGTAGCTTCATCTAAAATTAAGATCGGAGCATTTTTTAAAATAGCGCGAGCGATAGCAATCCGTTGACGTTGGCCCCCAGAGAGCTTAACACCACGTTCGCCAACCAGTGAGTCATACTCTTGCGACAGTTTAGTGATGAACTCATGAGCATGGGCTTTAATAGCCGCTGATATAACTTCTTCGTCAGTCGCGTCAATACATCCATAACGAATATTGTCCATCAGGCATCTATGGAACAAGGACGGGTCTTGAGGGATCATGGCAATACTCTTGCACAAAGAATCTTGTGTAACATCACGGATATCCTGGCCATCTATAAGTATGGCACCATCTGTCACATCATAAAGCCGCAAGATAAGATTGACGAAAGTGGATTTACCACCGCCTGAATAACCAACAAGACCTACTTTTTGTCCGGCTTTAATTTCGATGGATTTATTCTGAAAAAGAGGTTCTGTGCCTTTGTAATGGAATTTGACCTTATCAAAGGTAATTTGGCCACGATCACATTTGAGGATAGCAGCGCCCTGTTTGTCCTGAATTTCCAAAGGTATCATTAATGACATCAAACTCTGCTTGCACCGACCAACCGCTTTATTGAACTCATCGACTTCTGACATGGTAAACCACATCATATGGCCTGTTTCCATGGATAAACCTAAGATTAAAGCAAAATCACCTATAGTCACTAAATTTTTGCTGTAAAAATAAACGAGAAAATAACACGAGCAAGCCATCATGATGGCGATAAGCCCTCCTTGGATGGAGTGCATGATAAGAGAATAAAGATAAGTTGCCGTGTAGGCTTTTTGTTGTTTACCAAGAAATGGAGTCATTCTTAAATTTTCGTAAGATATCCGAGAAAAGATTCTGACATTGCTGTGATTAGATAAAGAATCAACCAGCTCGCCCACAACAATCGATTCTGCAGAAGCCTGTGCATCAGAGAGCGAAACGAGCTTTTTCGACATCAAAATGCTTGCGCTTGCAAAGAGTACGAACCAGATAACCAAGATAAAACAAAAGATTGGATTTACAAAATAAGCAGCTATGATCGCGGTTAATAGCAATGAGGCGCCTCTTAAAAAATTGGAGGCCACACTGCTTGTAAGCGTTTCAATACCATCTGCTAAATTGGTAATTTGTTTTGAGATTTTTCCCGATAAGTTATCTTGGTAAAATTGATGCGATTTTCCAAGCACATAATCCATCGATTCCCCAATAATGCGATTAATAATTACAGGGATAAATTTAGCTCGGATATAAGTAAGTCCTCGCCAAGTGAAATTATCAAATACGATAAAATTCACAACAATAAGGCTCATTGGTAATATTAATATCGAGACATGACCACCAGCTACGCTTGGTAGAAGATTGATAACTTGCTTAATGAGCATACTGTTGAATGGCCCCCAAAAGCCAGCAGCGATCGCAAGCAAAACATAAACAATGACGACAGATTTATAGTTTCGTAAAAAGTGCCATATGAATGGAAAAAGCGTTTTGGGTAATACTATATTTCTGTCTACCACGATTTGCCTCCCCAATTGCGTGCAGCTAGCAAAACCCGTAGGAGCGCACCACTCAAGGCGTGGGCAAATTGCTCCGCAAGGCCGTTAGAAGCACAGGTAATTAATGCTGTTTTTCCTATTATATCAAATAGTTGCATGAGTAATTTTTCAGAAAACTGACACAATTATTAGATTTCTACAGCTTTATCTTGACATAAAACTATATTTTGTGCAATTATAATATGTGTAATCATGT
>CAISKC010000257.1 GCA_903885895.1 uncultured Legionella sp. | reverse complement strand
ATGCTAATTGGTTATCTGGGTGCTGCTGCAAGCTATCGTCAATGTATTTGAATGCCAGGATGTAACCACCATTAAGGTTTAACCAGGTGAGCAAAGGTGGTTTTTGCTTAACGGTATCCTCATTATATGCCTGTATTAACTGGTTTTTTATAGAGTCTGAGATTGCACAATACCCAGATGATGCCTCTTCCTTTGATGTTTCAAAGCGATTGCAGCTCATTAAGAAAAGCAATATGAATGTGATGTATCTCAAGACAGCAGATAAAATTCGCAAAAGTATCATGTAAAGCTGTAAAATATTTTTTAGGTAGAGTGTTTACCTTTTTAAAATTATTGCACAATAACCAAATAGTGTTTTGCAACCATTTTTTAAACCAATTGTACAATGTCAGAAAGTAACAACACTCTAAGGAGTGTGATATATTTTTTATTTGGAGCTTGCTTTTTTTGCATCATCGGATGCAATATGAAACCAACGCAAACGAAAGAAGAAATCGTAAAACAAGTAAGTGATTCGTTAGCAAAGTTGCAAGCGGATAAGGATTCAATGAAAGCTCAACAAGAGATTGCCTCTAAACCTCAGACTCAATACGAAAATAGTTCACAGAGGCAACAGAATGACAATTCAGGTGAGAGTAGCACCAATGGTTTGATAGGAACCGAAGCGTATGGTGGAATAATAATAGAATATGAAAACGGTCATGGTTTAGTTGCTTCAAAAAAAAATTTACCCAATAGAGATCTCAATGGAAACTACGGTTATTGTGGATCAATTGATGATGCATTGAAAAAAGTCAAGCAATATTCAGAAGGCGGTTATCGTGATTGGTTTTTACCTAATAATAGAGAATTGCTATTAATTTTTAAAGCACTTAGAGTAATGGGAGAAAAGCATAAAAATCAAGTTTGGGCATTTCCTTATACGAGTGAAGGTGGTGGCTACATATCTTCGGAATCAACCCAAAATGACATAATGACAATGGGTATTCCATTGAGGAATAAAATAGAACATTTCAAGCCAGATAATCACCATTTGTATGGTGTATGTGCTGTTAGGAGATTTTGACGCAGGTATAGGAAAGTCAATTTTTCGATGTACGTTGAAAAGATAGCCGAACGCTATTAACTCTGTAGATTGAAAATGACAAAGGCAATTATCGGCTGGTTTGTTTCATTCATTGACCCGCCAAAAACTCAGGAAAATTATTCTTAATATATTTATACATTGCCTCTCTATACAGGTCTGACTGCTTTCTGCAAGTCAACTGCACCAGCGCATCTCATAATCAGGAGTTTATTGTAGGAGAATCAGAAGATTTGGAATATATCCTGACATTAGATTCCCTAAGAAAATATGCAAAAGTAAACACCCCGTGCGCTGAAACGCTCTATAATGTAAATGGATTGCAATCATAAACATACGGAACTTTTTCAAAAAGGGCAAAATATCTTTGGGAGCAGAATAATTAGATTATCCCTAGATTTGATATGCCGTTATTCGGCACCGGTTCAAACGCCAATCAGAAACATGGACAAAAACATTGAAAAAGAGACGTT
>CAISKC010000256.1 GCA_903885895.1 uncultured Legionella sp. | reverse complement strand
CCTTTAGGGGATTGCGGTTTAACTGGGCGTAAGATCATTGTTGATACTTACGGCGGGATGGCCCGACATGGTGGCGGTTGTTTTTCTGGGAAAGATCCTTCTAAAGTGGACCGTTCTGCTGCTTATGCAGCGCGTTATGTTGCAAAAAACATCGTTGCGGCTGGTATTGCGGATAAATGTGAAATTCAAGTTTCCTATGCAATCGGTATTGCAGAGCCGACGTCTATTCATGTAGAGACTTTTGGTACGTCGCGGTTGGAGAATAAGAAAATTATTGATTTGGTTCATGCGCATTTTGATTTGACGCCACAAGGTATTATCGACCATCATCAGTTGCTACGTCCTATTTACCGCCAAACAGCTACTTATGGGCATTTTGGTCGTGCCAATTTACCATGGGAGCGGACGGATAAAGTTGCAGAATTGCGTGATGCGGTTAATTTTTCTAATTTAAAGGATGATATATGTCTGTAGTCATAGAAGAAAGAGTACAAGCACAGGACTGTAAAGTCGCTGATTTGTCTTTAGCAGCTTGGGGCCGTAAAGAAATTGCCATTGCTGAAACAGAAATGCCTGGTTTGATGGCAATTCGAAAAGAGTTTGCAGCATCGCAGCCTTTGCGTGGAGCAAGAATTGTAGGTTGTTTGCATATGACTATTCAAACAGCGGTTTTGATTGAGACTTTATTGGCATTAGGGGCAGAAGTACGTTGGTCCTCGTGTAATATTTTTTCTACGCAAGACCATGCGGCTGCAGCGATTGCCGCCAAGGGTATTCCTGTTTTTGCTTGGAAAGGGGAAACGGAAGAAGAATATTGGTGGTGTGTGACGCAAACGCTTCGTGGTCCTAATGGGTGGACGCCAAATTTATTGTTGGATGACGGTGGCGATTTGACCAAAATGATCCACGATGATCATCCAGAGTTGCTGGAGGGTTTGTTAGGGGTGTCAGAAGAAACGACAACAGGTGTTGCGCGTTTATATGAGATGGCCAAACAGCATGAATTGAAAATCCCTGCTATCAATGTGAATGATTCAGTGACCAAATCGAAATTTGATAATTTGTATGGCTGTAGGGAATCACTATTAGATGGCATAAAGCGTGCGACGGATGTGATGATTGCCGGCAAGCGAGCCATTATTCTTGGTTTCGGAGATGTGGGTAAAGGATGCGCGCAAGCGTTGCGTGGGCAAGGGGCGATTGTATATATTGCTGAAGTTGATCCAATTTGTGCGTTACAAGCCGCGATGGAAGGCTATCGTGTCGTGACGCTAGATGATGTCGTGGAAGAAATTGATATTTTGGTAACCGCTACTGGTAATTATCATGTGGTTTCACACGCGCATATGCTAGCTATGAAAGATCAGGCTATTTTATGTAATATTGGTCATTTTGATTCAGAAATTGATGTGCAATCATTGCGGGTCTATCCTTGGGAAAATATCAAACCACAAGTGGATCATGTCCTGTTTCCTAATGGCAAACGATTGATTATTTTGGCTGAGGGACGCTTGGTTAATTTAGGTTGTGCTATGGGACATCCTAGTTTCGTGATGTCTGCATCTTTTACCAATCAGGTATTAGCGCAAATTGAGTTATTTACCAAATCTAAGGACTATGATAATCAAGTGTATGTATTGCCCAAGCACTTGGATGAGAAGGTTGCAAGATTACATCTGGATCGTATCGGAGTACGCTTGACGCGCTTAACCAATGAGCAAGCGCAATACCTCGGTGTTTCGATAGATGGGCCTTACAAACCGAATGCCTATCGCTATTAGGCGTCATAGAGACTGTTGGGCCAAGGCCCAACAGTCTCTTACTTTTTTATCTCCTCTCCCCTTTAAGATACGGGGCATTTTAAAAACAGTTTACCTCTTAGGCCAAAAGGCCCAATTTACTTTCATTAGTATCCTATGCATCTCCCATTGTGTTTAAAACCATTTTTTATCATAATGAATTGATACCTGTAGACATGGATTGCTATGTGGCTTGTCAGACTTGCATTGTCTCGACCGTATACCTTTGTCGTTTTGGCAATTTTATTATTGATATTGGGTGCTTTATCCATTATGCGTACGGCTACGGATATTTTTCCCGCTATTGATATTCCTGTGGTATCAGTGGTTTGGCAATATTCGGGTATGCCACCAGATGATATGGCTAATCGGATCACTACTATTTTTGAGTTGGCGGCTACGACCACGGTAAATGATATTGAGCATATGGAGTCTCAATCTTTACTTGGCGTTTCTGTTACCAAATTATATTTTCAAAAAGGGGTCGCTATTGGTACAGCTATTGCCCAGGTGACCGCAATTGCGCAAACGATGCTGAAATATCTTCCACCCGGGATCACCCCGCCATTTGTCTTAAGTTACAATGCTGCGACGGTTCCAGTCGTTAATTTATTATTGTCTAGTGATACATTGCCCGAACAAAAACTCAATGATTTAGCGAATAATTTTGTACGCCCTCAATTAGCGACGGTCCAAGGCGCTTCCGTCCCTCCTGGGTATGGCGGGAAATCACGGATGATTATGGTGGATGTCAATAATAAGAGACTCCAAGAGTTTGGTTTGTCTGCGCAAAATGTCAATTTAGCGATGAACAATCAGAGTTTAATTATTCCTGGTGGTACCGAAAAAATTGGTCGAAAAGAATATATTATAAAATTCAATGATAGTCCGCTGAAAGTCAGTGATTTGAATTACATGCCAGTGATGGCAGCACCCAACAAGATGATTTATACCCGTGATGTAGGACATGTGCGCGATGGATTTCCACCGCAAACTAATATTGTGAATTACAATGGTACGCGCTCAGTCATGCTAGGCATAGAAAAAACCGGTAATGCTTCCACTTTAAATATTATCAATCGCGTGGTTGCGATGATACCAAGGATCAGAGCAAGTTTAACCATAGAGCTTAATTTATCTATGGCTGGGAATCAGGCGATATTTGTGACCTCAGCCATCAAAGGTGTGGTGACCGAAGGGATCATTGCGGCTTGTTTAACAGGACTGATGATTTTAATGTTTTTAGGCAGTGTGCGTTCCACGTTGATTATTACCATTTCTATTCCATTATCTATTTTGGCATCTTTGGCGATGCTTGCTGCTATCGGCAATACTATCAATATTATGACATTGGGCGGTTTGGCTTTGGCGGTAGGGATTTTAGTGGATGATGCGACGGTTGCGATTGAGAATATAAATTGGAATTTGGAGCAAGGGAAAGCATTGAAAGAAGCCATTTTAGAAGGGGCTCAACAAATTGCAATTCCAGCTATTGTATCAACGATGTGTATTTGTATTGTTTTCATTCCTATGTTTTATCTGGAAGGTATTTCAAGATATTTATTGGTTCCTCTCGCTGAAGCGGTGATTTTTGCAATGATTGCTTCTTATTTTTTATCACGCACTTTGTTACCAACGATGGCGCTTTATTTGTTAGAGTCGGAACATACGGATGCTGCGCATGCTCAAACACGACTTGCGCGATTTCATCAATGGTTTGAGGCAAAATTTAAGCGCTTACAAAAGCATTATCAAGAGACGCTTGATTGGGTGTTACAGAATGAAAAACAATTTGTCAGTGTATTTTTTGGCATAGCCATTTTGTCTTTATGCATATTATGGCCATCGTTGGGGTCTAATTTTTTTCCAAAGGTCGATGCCGGACAAATCATGCTGCATTATTCTGCACCACCAGGTACTCGAATTGAGGAAACTGCAAAACTTGTTGCAGAAGTGAATGCCGTGATTCGTGAAGTGATCCCAGCGGATGAGTTGAATGCTACGGTGGATAATATTGGCTTACCTATTAGTGGTGTCAATTTAACCTATAACGATACAGGCACCAATGGTGCAAACGATGCTGATACGTTTATTGCTCTGAAAGCAGATCACCGTCCTGTGGAAATGTATATTCATCAATTGCGCAAAATATTGCACGACAGGTTTCAATCAGTTGATTTCGCTTTTTTACCCGCGGACATTGTGGGCAAAATTCTTAATTTTGGTCATCCTGCTGATATCGATATTCAGATTTCTGGCTTGCGCCACGAGGAAAATCATCATTATGCTCGGAGATTGTTAGAGCGGATCCGCACGATTCCTGGTCTTGTGGATACTAGGATACGGCAGTCAGATCAATATCCGGCTTTATTTTTGGATGTAGATAGGACGCGAGCCAAAGAGTTAGGATTCACTTTGCAGGATATTGGTAATAATTTAATGATTTCTCTGGCCGGTGCTTTTCAAACGACACCCAATTTTTGGGTCGATCCGGACAATCAAATGAACTATCAGATTACGACACAAATGCCGCAATACGAAATTGATACGATGCAAGAATTATTGAATATGCCGATTACCAATACGAATGTCAGTACTCCTCCGCAAATCTTAGGTGCTATGGCTAGTATCAAGCGAGTTGGGGTACCTTTGGTCGTTTCGCATTACAATGTGCAGCCGATGCTAGATATTTTAGCGGGTGTTGATGGTCGAGATATGGGTGCAGTGAGTGCTGATTTGAATCGTGTCATCGATGAAATGGCTAAAGAGTTACCAGCAGGATCTCAGGTTTTTGTGCGCGGACAGATTGCCACGCAACAAGATACTTTTCATACTTTGTATTTTGGATTGATTTTTTCAGTTATTTTAGTTTATATGATTATAGTGATTAATTTTCAGTCGTGGCTAGATCCTTTTATTATTATTACTGCTTTGCCAGCTGCTTTAGCCGGCATAGCTTGGATGTTATTTTTAACACATACCACTTTAAGTGTCCCGGCTTTGACGGGTGCGATTATGTGTATGGGGGTGGCCACGGCAAATAGTATTTTATTGGTGAGCTTTGCGCGTAGTAATTTGGCGGCAGGTCAATTACCCCATGTAGCGGTTTTAGAAGCAGGTGTCACGCGTTTACGGCCGGTGATGATGACGGCATTGGCTATGATAATTGGTATGTTACCGATGGCGTTGGGTCTCGGTGATGGTGGTGAGCAAAATGCACCTTTGGGGCGAGCGGTGATTGGTGGGTTGTCTTTTGCAACCATAGCAACCTTATTTTTTGTGCCTACTATGTTTAAAATCTTCCATAGTAAACATGCTACAAAGGAACCATCCTATGTTTGACGATATGTATGAGAGTTTTAATTGGCGTCGGCATCCGTGGAAATGGGTTGCGATTGCCGTAGTGACTTTGGTCATCGTTATTTTTGCGCTGCGTATGCTGGCAGCGTGGCATCTCAAGCGACATACGTTAGAGAATGCCGCACCCTTGGTTAGAACGATGCAAGCTGAAACAGGCGTGGCTACTGAAAAAATTTATCTCCCAGGTTTTGTGATGCCTTGGCATGGTGCTACGGTGTATGCACGCGCAAAAGGGTATCTCAAATTTTGGTATGTGGATATTGGTTATCATGTGCGCAAAGGGGATGTGTTAGCAGTGGTTGATCGTCCCGAATTAGATGCGCAATTGTATGAAGCAGAAGCCTATTTGAAAGTTGCCACAGCACAAAATGATTTAGCGCAAATCACGGCAAAACGTTGGGTCAATTTATTAAAAACAGATTCTGTATCACGCCAGGCGACGGATGATAAAACCTATGGTGCAGCAGCCTTGACAGCCGCCATGTATCAAGCCAGAGCAAATTTTAATAAATTGCGAGCTTATGTCGATTTTGAGACAGTCGTTGCGCCATTTGATGGGGTGATTACTTCGCGGCAGACAGATATTGGTGATCTGATTAACATTGGCTCTGAACCAGCCGAAGCCCAACCGTTATTTCAGATTGTTCAATCTGATAAATTACGATTGTATGTGAATGTGCCACAAACTTATTCTACAAAAATTACGCCTAAGATGAAGGTGCATTTACGTTTTGCAGAACATCCAGGACGTGTTTTTACCGGGAAATTGATGAAAACTGCCGAGAATATTGATTCGGTTTTACAGACATTGCAAGCAGAATTTTGGGTAGATAATCGAGACGGGACGCTCTATCCAGGTGGGTATACCATGGTCGAACTCCCGATCAAACAAACGAAAGGCTCAGTGATATTACCAGTCAATACTTTGATTTTTCAAGCAGCAGGGCTACAAGTTGCCATCGTGGATGCTACGAATCATGTGGTCTTAAAAAACATTGAAGTGGGTACGGATTTTGGTAAAGTAGTGCAAATTGAACACGGGATTCAGCCTGGGGAGCGCATTATTTTGAATCCACCAGAT
>CAISKC010000255.1 GCA_903885895.1 uncultured Legionella sp. | reverse complement strand
TTTTTTTAAAATAAGCCTTTGTCTTCTATAACTATTTTCCTTAAAAACGAGTCAATCCCTCAGGCCGAACGGCCCAACCTACTTGATGCCGTTTTTTGGCCCAACAATATGTCCACCAAAGTTTATTTACCCATGTAGGCAGAAGGGCGGCTAGCACCAGCATTCGATGCAGATTCCGTAACGCCCTCAGCCATAGCGCCCTCATCCACATCGGGCGCCACAAATAAACGTGACGTTCTCCTTTGTGCTGCAGCTTTCTCAAATTGAACAATGGCATCATCAGGACAATCTACTTGCGCTACATCTCGTACCGTGAGTGGTTTGAGATCATTCATAGCGCGGACCGCTTCGAAGGTCGTCGCATTATAAGCCGTGCTGATAGGGCTCTTAGTGGATGGCCTAAAATTATCTAATCTACCATCCATCCAAGCAGAAAATTGCCTTAGTTTATTCCAAACTGTAAAACCAAGATCGCGGAACCAAAATGCGACATTTTTAGCCCCTTCCACAAAAGCAAACGCCCATTTAGACAAACTGGTCGTCCACCACATTGGGCGCAAAATATGATTTTTGATTCGCGTTAAGAACTTAATATCATCCCCATTCGCATCGCCAGATACTTTGGCCAAATTGGTTAAGCCAGTAAAGAAACCCTTACCTTGCTGTACGCGAGTTGCCATTGTTCGATGAGGCATCTGAATGTCACGTAAGCGCTCAGAGATACTCATTAAAAATTTATTCCTAGGTTCACCACGTTCTGGGTCTGGCCGGTACCGATATTGGTTTCCTCTAAAATCAGTCTGCGTGAAATGCTCAGTACATGCCATAATCGTTTGACCAAACACACTGCACTCTGACAGCAATGAGAACAATGGCAGATTTTCTTCCCCAGCAGGTGCCATCATAAACTCTGCGATGAATCGCCGCTCATCTTTATTTTCTAAAATGTCGACCAACGCTAGGATACGATCTGCCGCTGCAGCAGCCTCTTTGTTGCCATGCGCATCAAACAAAGCGATCAGATCTTCACGATTTAAGTTCCCAACCAAAATACGGCATGCATCCGCTATTTGAGGATGGAAAATAATGGGCGATACCTGTTCTACCACCAAAGCCATGGTTGCTTGTCCCTGTGCATTGGCCTTTGTTATCTTTGCTTGCGCTTCCTGAATTTTTGTCTGTGCCGGCACTGGGTCCCCATGACGAGTCTCGGCAATGCGCAATGCATTTTGTGCATGCTCCAATTCCCTCTGTGCCGCTTGCTCTGCGGCAGCAGCCTGCTGCGTAGCCATTTGAAACAAAACCATAACTGGCATGAGATCCGCCGGTAAATTCATCCCAGATTTTGGCGCAGCAAGCGCTGAATCCAAATCTTCCATTGAAAAGTCATAGCAGGCGTCCATTTCGGAGTCAATTCTATCCAATAGCCTTCTTAAACTCTCCGGTAAAACAAGCCTTGCTTGTGCAGAAAGCCTCAATGCTTCCCGTAACGATTGCTCATAGCCACAAGCTTTAGCCTGAACTTCATACACCTCTATAACCGCTTTTACGCTTGCAGGCATAGGCTTCTTAGCCATTTGTTGTGCTTGCATCTGATTTAGTTGAGATGTCAACGCGTCTTTTGGCACACCCATTTCTACTAGATGCTCAAATAATTTTACCCTCAATGGCACTGCCTTTTTCCTCAACCAAGCAAGAAACTCAACGCCCGGCACAACCATTCCGATCATATCTGGGACGCGTGTTTGGTGGATGATTTTTAAATAAGTTTTATCATAGCGTTTTTGCGTAACATACTCATGTGACTTCAATATTTCTTTTCCACAAAAAGCGCAATCTTCCATCAGATCAACCAACGGTAATCTTATTCCCATTGGTTGATGGGTCAAGAATTCCTCTTGGAAACGATCCACATTTTTTGCCTTAACCATAGCCAGGAATGCTAAAATCCGATCCGCACTGATGGCTGCATCACGTTGTCCGCGAGTGCTGAGTAATATGATGAGATCATCACGACTTAACATTTCAAAAGCATGACAAACCTCACCCATTTGCGGTCCAGACATCACTTCCAATGCCGCAATCTTTAGGCTACGTAGAGACGCGGCTTTAAGCCTTGAATCTCCCTGCAACGCTTGAAATGACTGCATCATTTTATTCAATTTCTGCTCAAACGACTCAGCAACATCGTTAGCTGCAGTTGTTTGAGGCGGCGTCCAATCAAGACTATGAAAAAACTCGGCATTGGTCATCTGATTTTGACCAAGCAGTTGTTCAAATTGAACAAGTCTCGGCAGGAGATAACTCCCCTCCATCGCCGATAAACGCGTCATTCGTTCTGCTTGACTGTAGTTCAGTATTGTCAGCAACTTATCTCTATTATACCCATAATTACCAGCTTGTTGTTCAATAGCCACAATGGCGGTCTGGATTGGCATAGGTAACGGCTTCTTAGGAATAACTTGTGACGGCATCCTCCTAAACGCTATTCCCAACTGAGCTATCGTGTCTTCAATCCGAGTGGATATTGAAATCATTGTAGACATATCTGGAGCCGGCTCTTGCCGCATCAGTCTTAAATAGATGTTGTCGCTTTGACCCCGAGCACCGCTACTTAACGTCGCTTTATGGCGCTGTAATTGCTCTTGTATCTTTCTAGTTTGGTTAAAATTCAGGGCATAAAAAAATGTCTGAGCACTGGCTACCGCGAATTTTGCTAAGAATAGAAGCGTAGGAGACAATTTATAAGGATTGCGTAAACTCGCAATATCTTGTTCCAGGATCGACATAGCTTTGGCCACAACGCGTGTCAGCTGCTTACGGCTCAAACCAATATTATGACTATTTCTATTATTAATATCGCGTAAATACAAGGCGATCTCTTCTGTGATCTCAGCATGCAAACTTGTTGCATCAATGGACGCACCTTCTTGACCTTTAGATTTAAAATACAGCTCCCTAATGCGCTTAGCGAGATTGACACCTAATAAATCAATACACTGGTTATTGTACTGCCCTTGCGCAGTAAAGAAATCAGTATAATAATCATCATTATCTAACATTTTCGGATCAAAATGAGTCGTTTGTTTATGACCCAAGACATGAATATAGCTAGGAACAACCGTTTCGTCCAAACCACGATTTCGCCCACTCGCTTGAATGGTTATTTCTGGCGAATTGTTCGGATTCACCGTTTGCTCTGCAAGATTTAAGACGGTATGCAAGTTCAGATCAGAAAACCCTTTTTGCTTTTTATTGGAAACATAGGTTCCAATAAATCCAAGCCGAAAATAGTTATCCGATTGCTCTTCAGTCAGATCCAGATACTGTGGTGTAAACACATCCTCATTCCCTTGCCCAACAAGAATCTGTAAAGAATGACGCTGGCGTTGCTTAGCATGTTGGCTAAAACGGCCATTCTGATCAAAGATCGGATGACTGTCGTTTGAGAAATTACAAAATGGCATTGCGTCCGCAACTTGGGTTTCAGCATCGTCCATGCCCGTCATCACAGCCATCACCAAATATTTATTTGCATAACGCTTAAAATCAGACGCAAACTGCGGATAGCCTAACACGGATGGCATTGCTCCCGAACTTGATGAATAGCCATAACCATAACCATCATCATCATCATCATCATCATCATAATTAAAGTATCGAGACCGCGCTCCTGTATCGACACGTGCCGTCATCTCGTCCATAATGCTGCGATCTAAAAACCAATTGTCGACAAAGCTTTTTTGTTTTTCTACGTCATCATCAATCAATGCTTTCCCTAAATACTCCTGTAGCGCCGCCAACAAATGACTAATTTCCTGAGCACCGGCTGGATCAATCATGCTTTCTAATCTTTGCTGATAATAACTGGGACTCGCACTATGAT
>CAISKC010000254.1 GCA_903885895.1 uncultured Legionella sp. | reverse complement strand
TAAAATTTTGAAGTTTTATCATTCTCAAAAGCAATAAATGCAGGCTGACAATGTTCGCCGTGCTCATTTACACCGGTTAAAACATTATTCGATTAGAGTTTATGGACAATTCATCTTCAGAAACTCTACGTCCGGGACAAGCAGCGGGACATAGGAGTCTGAATTGTCAACAGACCCTAATTTTTTCTTGCCAAAATAACCTGATTTCCTGGTTGATCAATTTTATCCTCCAGAATTGTAAAATCGGCTAATATTACCAATCGGCTATTGAACGGGGCAGGATTGCCACTATGGTAGAAACGCTCTCCAAACATAGTCGATTCAATGGTGTACTCATCAATTATCTTAAGATCAGTCCCTTCAGCCTTGTAGCTTGTATCTGCAAAACTAATGAGCAGAATACCTTCCGGAACAAGCAAATGATTCAGTTTCTTCAATATCTCTAAATGATAGTCGGCATGAACATGAAATAAGGTAAACCAACAAATAATCGCATCAAATTTGATCGCTGTTAAAAAATCACCAATATCACCCACAAAGAGATGATCTTCGGGGATAACTTTCTTAGCATACTCAATTTGTTTGGGTGAAATATCAAGTCCATAGACATCAAACCCTTTGTCCACAAGGTAAGCCGCGATAGGTTTACCCGAACCACAACCGACATCTAAAATTTTAGCGTTGGCTGGAAGGTGTGTGACTGCTTCATCAATAGAAGCTTGCTCAATATACCATTCTCTTTCTGCGTACCAAGTATCTGCAATCTTGTCATAGCTTTGTCGAATTTTATCGCCAAATTTTTTATTCATAACGTGTGCTCTATTACTCGCCTTGCAAGCGTTGCTAAAACTCAGTTTGAATTATTATAATAGGGCAACATAATCAACGCAATGGACAGCACCCAACCCCGACAAGATAACCTGATCGATGCAAAAACGAAGAAAAAAACAAACGCTGACAAGAAAAAACCGGAACCCAAATGATGAAACCGATACTATTCAATCTCCCCATGCCTATTCAGACAGAACGACTGCTGATCCGCGCACCACAATTGGGTGATGGTCATATCATTAATGCTGCTATTGTGGAATCTTATGATGCATTGAAATCAATTATGCCATGGGCACAAATCCTACCAACCATTGAAGACTCTGAGGAATATGTAAGGCTTGCAGCAGCCAATTGGATTCTAAAGAAAAATGAAGAACCTTACCTACCTTTATCTATTTTTCGTTTGGATACTATGGAGTATATAGGTGGCACTGGATTTCACCATATGGACTGGGATGTTCCCGCTTTTGAAACCGGTTATTTGTTGCATGTACGGCATCAAAATCAGGGCTACATGACCGAAGCCGTCAATGCTATCACTCGCTATGCTTTCCTAGCGCTGCATGCCAAACGTCTTGAGATTCGTTGCGACATTACCAATGCTCGGAGCAAAAAAATACCCGAGCGCTTAAGCTTTCATTTAGAAGCAACCCTGAAAAAAAATCGTATCAATCCACAAACGCAAGCACCTAGTGGTACCCTGATTTATGCTATATATGATTTAGATAGTCTGCCCGCATTATCAGTTCATTGGCCTGCAGCACATGAAACCCAATTTTAAACCCAGAATGAAGACACCGTTCAGCACTGCTACTGAACACATGATACTTATGAAAGGATTATCACGATGAATGCGTCTTGGTATACCCAAACAGAGGATGTCATAATATTGAAGATTTATGTACAGCCTGGCGCAAAGCATAATGAAGTTGTTGGCCTGTACAATGATGCATTAAAAATCAGAGTAACAACACCCGCTGTTGATGGGCGGGCTAATATGGCTCTTTTAAAATATATCGCCGAATTATTTGATGTCCCTCGCAGAGATATTATACTAAAACGAGGCGATATATCCCGCTACAAGAGCATTGAAGTTCGCAATAGTCACATTAACCCAGATCATTTATTAAAGTGATTGATAAAATACGGAACAAACAATGACTTATTATTTGATTATTTCTTTACCGTTTTTTATTTTTTTTACTCGGCTCTTATTGACAAATTTCATGGTTCCTCATTTCAAAAGAAAGTCTCTGTATACTCAAATGAAACAGAGATC
>CAISKC010000253.1 GCA_903885895.1 uncultured Legionella sp. | reverse complement strand
TTTTTTTAAAATAAGCCTTTGTCTTCTATAACTATTTTCCTTAAAAACGAGTCAATCCCTCAGGCCGAACGGTCCAACCTACATTTGCTACAGCCCATCCATAGCAAATGAACTTGATATCTCATCTAACGAAATTTCTGTGCGGCCAGCGCTCTTAGCAAATTGTAAGCTTCGTTTACCAAATAAGCCTTGTATTTCCTAAGCTATGCGGTGCATAGATAATGGATCACTTACTGCCGCTAGCGTTACAGTTGGCACCAAATCGATTGCTTTTCCTTTCTATATAACAGCTATTTTGGTAAAATTTTCACAATAAAACACCGATTGGTTTTACTATGAAAAAAATAGCGGTTCTTTTGTTTTTTTATGCGGTCCAGGCTCTGGCTGATAACACCAAAACTACTTGCCCTGATTGGAGATCTTTTGATATCGTTGTCAAAAATAACACGCAATCAGACTGTGTAGTCATACAACAAACTTTAAGACGCGGTTATTTGGAAGAAACCCTCCACCCGCTTAGTCTTAAGCCCAATGAAGAGAAAAAATTTTTCAAGATCAGAGACTTTGCTTTCCAAGGCTCAGACATGGTACTGACTTATCAATGTGGTGTCGATAAATTTGCAACCATCGAATCTGAGCGTGATGTATGGGCTGCAGATAACAAATATGTCAAAGGCTGGATTTGGAGTATTGCGAGTATGGATGCTTCTTATACTGCTGAATATGGTGACTGCGAAGAAAACCAACCCGCCAAAATAATTTGGACCCTTCATTAAATATTACGTAAGATGCAAGCACTTTAACCAGCCTATATTTTATTTGAACATATAGGCTGGCGATACCTTATATCGTAGCCTGCAATCGTTTTTCATACGCAGGAATCTTAGCCAACATAGCCATCCCTTTCGAAAAATCCAACGTAAAATCAGGGATCTCACGCGTGTGATGATAATGGTCAATCAAATGTTCTAAAGAATCAGCATTCGCAAACTCACGATAACAAAGTGGCACATCTTCTTTGACTAGATTGTCTCGGATTGCTTGCTCATAAAGTTCCATAGCTTGAAATTCAATTTGGGAAAATATCGTCAAAGTTTCGGCAATGGTACATCCCAATCCCAATAAATTATCCAAGACGACTGGTTGATAAGTGGGCGTGACTTTTAAAGTGGCTAGCCGCGTCTCATAGGCACTGATATACCCGAATTGCATCATACCTGGCAAACTATCAAACCAAGCTTGAATCTCTGCACCTTTATCCGGTGTATGAATACGTAGCATGGCACCAAGTTGCGCCAAACATAGATGACTCACACCCAATTGTGTTTTTCTAAACGTCAGATAAGTAAGATACACATCATGATCCGAATCGGTCCATAACCTATCTAACGCTTGCTTCACACCATCCAAACTCTCTGCCAATCCATTCGTTGTCAATCAGCACCCTATAGGGACCACCTAGTCGCACCCTTATGGACCCACTAAAACGGTCGCAAAATCATATCAAACAAGATGTATTTTATATCAATTTTCCTCGACTGCAATGTTTATTTTTTGCTCTGTTATATC
>CAISKC010000252.1 GCA_903885895.1 uncultured Legionella sp. | reverse complement strand
TAAGTCATGAGCATCCAATAACCGAGTAATAATGCGCCGGTCAGAACAATTTGTAAGACCGTATTGAGGTACAAATAAGTCAATGCTGCAAAAAAATAACACAGCGCAATCCTTTGTAAAACCCCATATACCCGTACGGTCACGAATGTATCGCTCGTCATATGATACGGAAATATATTTAACAACATTCCTAATAGAAAAATAATGAAGGTTCGCTGAATAATTTTATAAACAATATGCGATTGGCTAATCCCTACTGAGCGTTGTTTGGATATAGATAAAACCAAGGAAATCCCCATGACCACTAAAAAAAATGGGAATACCAGATCAGCGAAAGTACATCCGTTCCATTCTGCATGATCCAAAATCTGAAACGGAGATAACACAATCGTATTGACTAAAATCATACCCGCAATGGTGATGCCACGAAAAACATCTAAAGACAGTAAGCGTTTGGACTGAGTGGGCATAAGTCTCTCTATTGAGTATTACCTATCCGATTAGCCTAGCATAAATTGGAAAAGCCGCAAAGAATAGTCCTCAGATCGCTTAATGTCGCGGCTAGGATGCATCCTGCCAAATATTGACAATCTAAATGCCCCACGTTAGCTTGATAATTCTGCTGGACTATCTCAATGAGAAGGTACAATGAAAATCATAAAAATAATTGCTTATGTAATCTTAATAGGATGTTTGCCAGTCACGAGCTTTGCTATGGGATTTGAATTAACCAGCACAGCTTTTCAAAAAAATAAAATGATCCCCAAAAAACATACATGCCAAGGTCAAAATATTTCACCTAATTTAAGCTGGAAAAATGCCCCACAGAACACCATGTCGTTTGCATTAATAATGAATGACCCTGACGCGCCAACCGGTAATCGGATCCATTGGTTGGTGTATAATCTACCTTCGAACATCACTGGTCTGGAGCAAAATGCGTCGTTACCCATTGAAGCCGCAAACGGATTAAACACCGGGAACAAACTAGGGTATAGTGGGCCCTGTCCTCCAAACGGAACACATCGATATTTTTTTAGACTCTATGCTTTAGACACGGTATTGCCACTTTTGGACACACCCCGGTACCATGATCTGCTCGATGCCATGCAATCCCATATGCTTGGACAAGCAGTTTTAATCGGGAGATATGGAAAGTAAGTCCTAAAATGGTGTTATACTGCGCTATTTGAAAGTATCCTGTCACTCCCGTTTGCGCGGGAATGACAAGGATATCAATTTTGAAGATTGGATTTTAAATGAAGCTTTCCAAATATATACGCACGTATATTTACCAGATACAGAATATGAAACGCTGGGATTTTGAACCTAGTCAAACCAAAGTCATCATCTCGTTAACTACGGTTCCATCACGCATTCGCTGGTTGAAGCCAACGCTGATCAGCCTATTACGCCAACGCCCAGATGTGATCGAACTCAATCTAGCCAAAACCCCACTTAAACAAGATGTGGCATGGGAAATCCCCCAATGGTTGACAGCATTATCCGCTGTGAAAATTTTTTGGTTAGATCAAGACTATGGCCCTGCGTCTAAATTTATTCCTACCATAGAACGCCATGCAGGTGAAGATTGCAAAATATGTGTTGTCGATGATGATATGATTTACCCGCAAGATTTTTTATCTAATCTACTTCAAGCGCATCGGAGTTATAATAAACCTGCCGTTTTTTGCACGTCTGGGCATAAGATTTGGCGTAATCTTGATTCCAGCCAGGCACCATTGTCCGAGAAACCAGGCAAAGACCCAGTACGAGTGGGTATTATTCAGGGTTGTGGAGGCTATATAATGCAGCCCAACTATTTTGATTTAGCACAATTGAAAACCATTAATACCTTACCAACTGATAGTGCAAAACAAGATGATGTATGGATCAGTGGGCTCCTGAGCCAATCTCATATTCCTAAATTCCGGGTTAAAGTGGGCAAACGCTCGGGTACAATTAATACGTTGACCGCGAGCATTACAGGCGCACGAGTCCCCCCTTTTAATCATGTATTAGCTTATTTTAAAGATGCATGGCAAAAAGAGGAGTTGGTAGATTAAAGAGTGCTGTTGTGCTTCATAAGCAGTGAGCTTTTATCCATATACAAAGTTACCCAAGCGCCACACCATACCGAACATGAAATCAATACAAACGGTGCATAGAAAACAGATTTCTCTTGGTTAACCAAAATACTCAAATCATAATCATGAATAGCGATACTCAATAACAAAGCAGATAAAGAAATACCCAAGCTTATCGACAATTGCCTCACAATATTGAAAGCCGCTGCTGCTTGACCAATTTGCTCGTTGGAAAAGCCCCCTATTCCAATCGCTTGAATCGGCGCTCCGCATAAGCCACTGAATAATCCCCGAACAAACAAGACTACAAATCCTAACCATACTGGCGTCGAGGGGTTTAAGCACAAAATAATGGGTGTTATCACACCCACACCTATCAACCCCACAGTGATGGGTAATTTGGCAGAATAGCTTTCGTATAATTGCACCGAAAGACGACTTGAACAAATCGCTCCAAAAGCTTGCATCCCCATAATCATTCCCGCCAACATAGCTGTGTAGCCAACATTCATTTGCAAATAAATCGCGATTAAAAATATTGAACCAAAATGACCAATTTGAAATAATGTCAGGATTAAATTGGCTTGCACAAATAGTTTTTTACGAAACAACGCCAAATCGACCAAAGGCGCCAAGCATTTACGTTCTTGGAGCACAAAAAAATAACCCGCGACCATCGCTAGCAGCAGCTCACACAACATGCTCCAGTTAAAGCCCTGTTTGCCGATTGCAGATAACACATGAAATACCAATAACAAAGTACTCGCAGATAAGACAAACCCCCTAACATCTAAAGGCAGTTTATTTGCAGAGCGATACTCTTTGACCAGCCATAATGAAAAGCCGGCAATAAGGATCGATATTGGAGTTACGAATAAAAATACCCAGCGCCAATTAAAATAATCAGTCATCATGCCACCCAGCATTGGCGCTAGACCAGGTGCGATAAGAGAGGGCATAAAAATATAGCTAGAGATGCTGGCATACTCGGAAGGATCAAAGGCTCGAAACACCATCGTCATCCCTATGGGTACAATGAGACCACTAGATAATCCTTGAATAAACCGCATGCAAATCAAAAATTGCATATCAGGCGCCAGCGCACACAATAACGAAGTAAGCCCCAACCCAACCGTCGCATAGATAAATACACGTTTGCAGCCGAACCGATCTCCTAACCAAGAGCTGAGAGGAATGCTCAACGACAAAGCCAGTAGAAATGCATTATTAATCCATTCTGTATCCGTCACCAGCACATGAAAATGTTCAGCAATACTTGGTAAAGCGATATTGACGATAGTTAAATCTAATCTATCTAAGAATAAGACAACCGTATAAATAGCAGCCACAATATATTTATATTCAAATCTTCGCATGCAAGGATTGCTCACAAGAACAGAAACAATCATTATGCCACTTTTTTTCTTTTTTTTCCCATCTCACATCCTGTCACACTAATCTATGCTACAATTTTACGTTTGCTTTGTCCCAGTGGCGCAGCTGGATAGCGCGGCCCCCTCCTAAGGGGCAGGTCGCAAGTTCGAATCTTGCCTGGGACACCAATTAAATCAATGGGTTAGAAATTAAGCCCTTAAAAACCTTCCATATTTTATTTTCCGGTGCCTACCTGGGTGACTAGAAATTATTTTTTGCTAATGAAACACCATTCTCAACTTAGCAGGTTTTTCCCAATTACGCGTGTCACAAGGGGTTAAAGTGTTAAAGCCCGGGAGCAACGGACGCCATAAGAGAAGAGCTTAAAGTAGGGTATCTGATTACTGGTAGTCGCCGAGAAAATCTGGTACCACGCCCCGGAAACAGGATTACCTGCGGCCTCAGTAGAACTCCAGTAATTGCCAGACAATAAGCTCAAAGTATCTACCAAATCAGATCGCATGTTTTGTAAGGTGGGCGTACCTGAAACACCGCAAGCAGCACTGCTGCCATAACCCATCTCACAAATCGCCGGCAAATACCAATTAGAATAGCCACTAATCGTTTGTTTACAGAGCCCTGTTGCATATAAAGTAAGATCAATCCCCGGACTGGTTGTAGGAGGTTGATAATAGACAT
>CAISKC010000251.1 GCA_903885895.1 uncultured Legionella sp. | reverse complement strand
GTCGTTAAAAACCGCATTTTCATTTTATCCGTCTTACAAAAAAATGGCATCATAGAAAATCATGCTGGAAAAATTAATGATCAGGATTGGATTAAATTTTTAACTTCCATTGACCCTGATAAATTAGACCAATACGCTCAAGTATTTGCCCAAATTGATACAATGAGCATCAGTGATCCAGAGTTTTTTGCGCGTGTGAAAGCGCATAATGATCTAGGCGCCCTAGTGACAACTTTGCTCCTCAAGAAGGCATACATGGATCAGGACACCCTGACGAGAGATGATCTTTCAGAGGATGCGCAAATCAAAGGCTTTACATTAATTAATGAATACGCCTGTAAAAGGACGCGGTTTTATCCGAAGCCATGGAAGCAAGCCATGCGGGCTGCTTGGGAAGATCCCAGTTTAGAATCATCATTTGAATTATACAAATTACATGTTGAGCAGCAAGCATGGCTCGACCAATATATCAATTTTCCTATAATTTATATTTTTTTAAGCTATTTTTATAGTAAACCCATCTTTCAAACCTTTGATACCGAGCCCCTCACCAAAGTCTGTAGATTATTGCAATCAGTCGGTGAATTTAATACAAAAAATTTTAACGTTATCGCAGATATGCCGCAAACAGCATTATTATATTGTAACTTATTGAAATCTAAAGGAATACTTAATACAGACTATTTGCAAAACATCAAATGGTTATCAGAGCTTACGCTACAAAACATCTATGACGCAAATAAGAGGCAACTGATTACCATCGCAACCTTGAATTTACTCATTAAATTAGGGAAACTAGACATTGATGGTACAACCTGGATGATCCATAAGCCCAATTGGTTGATTGTTTCCAAACTTAGTGATAGCAGTCTTAAAACCCTCGGTTCTTTAGAGTTAAATGAACAAATATTTGGGAGGCTTAGGTCTCTGAATGAACAGAATTTTATACCCATATTTGATCAATTAAGTTCCGATTATCAAAAAAACTTGTTAACGAATGTAAACCACGAGAAGATAGCAAGCTTGTTGCAGCATTTAGACGAAATCGATTTATTAACTGCAGAAAATATCAAGTCGATTTTTGATAATCAAACAAGCTTTATTGCAGATAATCAATTCTTACAATCTATTTTAAACATAGATAAATCCAATCCAAAGAGAGATCAGAAAAAGTTCAACCGTGTTATGCAATCTAGAGAAGGTTCTGCATCTAGATCTAGGACGCCCTCCCCTCCTCCATCACAGTCTCAACGTACTGCTTCAGATCCTACAGTAATTTTGAGTGCTTTGCCCGATGAACAAATAGCGCGTCATGTTTTCAAGAAGCTAAAGACCATCGGCATTGTTATTAAAAGCGACGAACTTGAAGCGTATAGCCCAACAGTTTTATGTGCATTTCACGCAGTTTTGCCCTTATTCAACGAAGATAATTTATTAACGCAAAATAACGTAAAATCGATGTTACGTATGTTCTCTGCAGCGCCTGATCCTCAAATTCGTTGTCGTTGTTTGATCATATTGTCACAATGCGGATTATTATTACCAGGTAACTTGGAGACTAATATTGTAAAACTAGAATTTATGAATCGTGAAAATCCTTCAAAATTTCAGGAGATTTATGCTGAGGCATGGGTCCAAACAGAGGCAAACTCTAAATGGCTTCAACAAACTATGAGCGCAATTATCCCAGAAGCTGATATGAGTTTGAATACAGAAAAAACATTGATAGAAAGATTTTTAATTGAGAATGAAGAAAATAGTGCTTATTTGGCTTTAGAGGACATAAAGCATAGAATAGCCGGACATCAGCGCCCTCCGTTAGTACAACAAGCAATTAAACTTCTGGATAAAAGTAAACTTAGTATTGAAAGTGTTCTTGATGACTTACTAGAAACGAATGAAGAGCAACTCCAAAAAATTTACTCTTGGTTGTTTATTTTAGACAAAGCAGGTCTATTAAACGCTAACAATGCCAAACAAATTATGAAGCATCATCAAACGTTGATTGGAGATCCCGATTTTTTGAAAGCCGCAGTGACAGCATTAAAAACCAATCCTGAATTCAAGATGAATTCAGCTTTAAAGCAAAAAAACTTTGATCAACTGCTAAGCGATGAGACTAGCGTGCAAGCAAAGCATAAAATTTTGGAGTACATTAGTCTTTCAATACACAATCCAAGCGCTGCAGCGAAATTTGCTCATATTGCTTCCGACGTGGTAGTAGAACAGGCGGTAGTTGTGCAAAACCGATTAAAACAAACCGCTGGGGTGCTAAACTCAGCTGCTACTGCCGCTAAGCATTTTGGCCAACAAGCATTACATAACATAAAATTATTTTCCTCTAAAACGCCGTCATCATCAAAGCCAACTGCTCCTGAGTTATTATCATTTTATAGTTCGTTAGCAAGCCAGAACACTCATTTTAACGGGTCTTTTTATCAAACGCATTTGAAACATTTGAATCAAGATCTTAACGCATTACTCTCACAAGGGCTATTATCTGAACCCAATGTAAACTGGCTTGTACAGCAACCTAATCAAGAATTAATGGGTCGTTGTCTCACGTTGCTTGCAAAAGCTAATATGCTCAAAGATGATGATCACTGGCAAAATAAAGTAAGTATATTATCAGCATATGATTCTCAAGAGCTCACTAGGCTTGAAACCAAATGTCGAGGCGTTCTAACCTCACAGGAATCTCTGGAAGTAAAACAACACACGGTTCAGATGTGGTTAGAACCTATTATTCGAAGCGACGCTCGTTCACATAAAAAACAATAAATTACGGTTTACTTTTCAACTTTGCCTAGGACGTATCATCAATTAGATTCTCGGAGCAACAGCTGAATCTCTTAACTTAATGGCAGTTGCCCTAGTACTGAGGTATATCATTAATCAAGACAATCGATGGTTTAATGCATGTAAGGCATGTATTAATAGATACGGTGTCATTTGCGTGGATAAGTCCAGAGAATAAAGTTGTTCCAGTATCTGTGGTTTTTATTACTAAGTTAATATCTTTATGACAAACAAGCCACATGGCGTTACAGTGTATTTTGCTCGTGTTACCACCACAAGTTCTTAGGCTTTCTAACGTAATGTTTTGCTGTGTCTCATAGGGTTTTAGGATAATTGTTTTTAATCTTTCTTTGCTGTCGGGATAAATGCCACTCGCTTCAAGCGTTTGCCCGCTATCATTAGTAAGATAGAAATGGTCGCAATGGTTTGGCATTTCTAGTGCATAGGAGGTTTGGGCTGAAATAAAACAGATAAACAATAGTGATCTCAATGCTAGCATTGAATGATACTCCTTCTGAAGGTGAGTATATTATACCACAAAGATTGGTTAAAATAAAGACAGAACCCAGTCATTCCAGTGTGATGCGGTTTTGGACGAATACGTTAAATAGTCACTCCCCAGGTACGTCATACTGAGCAAAGCGAAGGATCTCTAATTGATTGGGTTTGTGCCTAATTTCGGAGATCCTTCGCTTCGCTCTGGATTAATTTGATTCAGTTTGAATCTGTAGAGAACAAACCTATCCACAACCTGGGGAGTCACGTTAAATAAATCAAGTTAAAATGAGGCTACGCGATTAAATCAATGGCGCTGCCTCGATAGATTTTTTATCTATCGAATACTAAAGTGATTTAGTGTTTGTTCAGAAGCACCGCCTGGATTGCTTGCAGCATTTTTTTGTAATGTTTCCAGCAAAGTATCTAGCTTAGCGTGATCAGTTCCAATATCGTTGAACATACTCTTCTTAGTACTAAAAAAGCTGTGTGATGCATAATAAACTTCTAAGTCTGAGACTTTAAATGGAGGGGGATTTTGACCTAATTTTGCTTTTAGTACCGCATTTTTATAGGCCGGACTGACTAGTATGATTTTTGCCAATACTTGATTAATGATATCTTCAAAAAAAGCATCATCTTTTCTTTTGGTAACTAAAAATAAAAGCACTTTTTTTTCTAAGATATGATTTTGGAGCGCTTGATTGGCAAAAGGTAATATGTCGAATAGTGCTAGCGCATTCGCGCTCTCTTTTTTCACAGTTTCATTCAAATTTTGGATAGGAGTGGACATAGCCGTCGTCATCGCGTCTGTGATTAATGATGCTTCTGTCGTGATCTGTTGCAAAAATTTTGTCCGATGGACATCCTGCACGCTTTTGGAGAGGGTCAATAATGCTAATTGGGCTTTGTATCTAACCTTATCGGTCGTCCCACTCAATAACGCCACTATCTTTTTTATCGCACCTAATTCTATCGCAACGGAACAATAACCATCACTAAAATGATCGTTTTTTTCACGCGCTTCTCGTTCTTCACGAATATTGCGTTCTATTTTAAATAAAGCAGACTCACAAGTAGCCGCATTTGACAGTTCAGTAATAAACCCAGCCATTCTCTCTCTGTTTGCTGCTTCAAAACTGAATCCTATAGGCTGTATGACTGTTGCCTTTGCTTCAGCATCTGCCTTGACCGGTGAATAATAACTCCCTTCGACAGGCTCATATTGTTCCGGTGCATTTGCATAAAAAACAGTCGAATTACCAATGCTGACTATACATCCTGTTTGCTCATCGTAGTTCAGAGGAAGAGTTCCTATGCTAGACATGCGTCTCGTCTCAACATCATAGAGAGCATCCAGTTCACCAACTTTTGCTATACATCCTCGTTCATGGTCATAGACCACCCTATCCACTCCGATTTGTTCGAGCTGACCGGTTAAGCTATAAAAAACTCTATTATCGCCGATCTTTGAGATAAGTTTATTAACACCATTGACTACTATTGTAGAAGTATATTTTCCG
>CAISKC010000250.1 GCA_903885895.1 uncultured Legionella sp. | reverse complement strand
TATACATTTATTTTAATTTGTATACTTTAAGAAACATTTAATACGATTTTATTTAAAAAATCACAGAAAGTCTCAACACTACTACCACCAAGTCCAATTTGCCTCATGCTTGTGTGATGTCTCAAATATAGGATCAAAATCCTTCCCATCAAGCCATTGCTTCATCACTCTATTATTTCTTGTCCGACGTTGATGATCATATTTCTTGCGATACCAAGGTTCTGCAGAATCTCCCATAGTGACATTTTTGTCGGAATGAAAAATGGCGATTGCTTTTCGTCCAGCCAATGAACGGGGATTATGCCTAATAATGCGTCCTCCCCGTAGATAAAGATCCCAGTCTTTTAATACCCATAAATATTCATGCTGTTGATTTTTGCGTCTAAATGTCCTCGACATAACAAACTCCTTTAGTTAGTTATGTCATTGCAAAACCCTCTTTAAAAATTGTTTCATAACTGCACCCTCACTCGTTTCCTAAATTTCTATTTTAATAAACATCAAACCATGGTTGATAGGTAGATAAAATAAATCAATGAAATATTTCACTCCAAATAAGTCTTCTTCTTAGGGTGGCAGTGATATTTTTAATGGGGGCTATTGGGATGAACTGAGACATAAAGAAGTTACACCTCCCAATCCCTATCTGATATTTAGTTTTAAAAAAACCTTCAAGAATTTGAAGATCTATATAAGGAACTTGCCAAGTAGTAACTTATCTTCAAAACATCATGGCAGAACATGATGTTTTGACCCCATCTAAAATCTATTAGCAAACACTTATTTCTCAAGCGCTCCATAAACGAGAGCATTTAACTTCTCACGATGTACTTTCCGAATTTCTCCCGGAGCCACGGACATCATGACCACAACCATTTGCTCTTTGGGGTCAACCCAAAAAATAGTGCCATTGGCACCGTTCCAGGTGTAGTCGCCAACATTACCGTTGATGGCAGATAAGCCACGCTCCATGCGGACTGCAACACCTAAGCCAAAGCCATAACCGACTCGGCCTGGCTCAGTGCCGCCCACCATATTTTTGATATCTTTATTTAAGTGATTAGAGGTCATGAAATCAACGGTCTGCGGGCCTAAAACGCGCTTACCATCAAGGCTGCCGCCATTCAATAGCATCTGACCAAAACGGACATAGTCACCTGCTGTTGAAAAAGCGCAAGAACCACCACAATCAAACTTCACCTTCGCCGTGAGGATATCTAGTTTCTGGGGTTTGCCAGTCAAAGGATCGATTGGTAGGGGTTGCGCTAAACGAGCATGATCTTTATCCGCTACCTGAAAGGTAGTATCAGGCATACCTACTTTGCTCCAGACACGCTCTTGCAAAACACTACCAAGCGGTTTACCAGCAATTTTTTCTTCAATCAAACCGAGCACATCAATACCGAAACCATAGTCCCAAACAGTTCCTGGCTCATACAACAAGGGAGTAGCAGCCAACTTATCAATAAACTGGTCTCCGTTGTAGCTCATCGCAGCGGTCGCAGATGCTGGCGGAAATAATTTATGCACAGGACTATTGCCTCGAGCACCATAGGTAAGGCCATTGGTATGACGCATCAAATCTTGAACGGTAATGGGATTTTTAGCGGGTACTGCCGTTAACTTACCATCAGCATCGACCTGCCCTACTTTAGTATCTTTAAATTGCGGGAACCAATGGGAGATGGGCGCATTAAGCGGCAACTTGCCTTCCTCATAAAACGTCAGACCCCCAACAGCAGCCATCACCTTTGTCATCGACGCTAAATTGAAAATAGCGTCTTTGGGCATGGGTTTATTGCTGGCTTTATCTAAATAGCCATATGATTTATAAATCACTAACTTACCATTTTTTGCCACTGCCAAGACTGCTCCTGGGGTTTGATTCGTCGCAATTTGATCAGCAAAGAAGCTATCAATTCTTGCAATGCCTTCTGGCGTGAAGCCTTTGCCCTGTGCCATTGGTAATGGTGATGTGGCTTCTGCTGCGTATAGAGCAGTGCAAGTGAATATTGTCGCCAGCAGGCTGGTAGCCTTTAATACGTTCATTTTGTCTCCACTGATTTAATTTTACTTCCTCTTGGTTTATATTGCTGCTTATTTTTGATATTAGCCCATCTTATTGAAATGGTATGTTGCACTTCAACTATCCGCCAGGCCTTACCCCTCCACTTGAAGGCTTCAGATGATACCGCGTGAGGAGTCCAAATATTGAACGACATGTACCATATCTTCCACGACCTTCTTCGCGTCACCGAAGACCATCATGGTTTTATCCATATAGAAGAGTTCGTTATCTAAACCAGCAAAAACAAAGACATGGAGCAGTGTTAAAAAAC
>CAISKC010000249.1 GCA_903885895.1 uncultured Legionella sp. | reverse complement strand
AGAGAGGAAAGTCCGGGCTCCACAGGGCAAAGTGCCAGGTAACGCCTGGGAGGCGTGAGCCTACGGAAAGTGCCACAGAAAATATACCGCCTTCATATTGTACTGTATACTTATCGCTAGTAGATTGGTGTACAGAACAGAAGGTAAGGGTGAAATGGTGCGGTAAGAGCGCACCGCGCGTTTGGCAACAGACGTGGCAGGGAAAACCCCACTCGGAGCAAGACCAAATAGAGATCCAGGTGATTTATCACCAAACATGACCCATGTTGGATCTGGGTAGGTTGCTTGAGGCAAACGGTGACGTTTGCCCTAGATGAATGATTGTCCACGACAGAACCCGGCTTATCGACCAACTTCTTTTATTTTGAACATGTTTCAGGGGTCAGCTGACAATTTATTTCCAGAAGCCCTACGCCCCGCGGACAAGCCGCGGGGCGTAGGTATATGAATTGTCAACAGACTCTAGGTGTTGCTGACAATTCATATACTTGCGTGCATGACCATTGAGGTAAGAAATACACACAGTTCCGTTCGGGCTGAGGCGTAGCGCAGCTACGTCTCGAAGCCTAAAGCACAGTCTTAGGCTTCGAGACAGGCAGGCGTGCTTCATAAGCCCGAACGGATCGATGTCATATTTGAGAAAACATTCCTTAACTTTAGTGATAATGCGTGCACGCGGTATGACACAGCTCTTTAAACATGCTCTTTATTTCAATCAATGAGGCACTGCCCTGCAATAGGAACACTTATGTTGCTATGTTTAGACGTTGGAAATTCGCATATTTATGGTGGATTGTTTGAGGGTGATGACTTGATTTTACGGTTTCGTCATACCTCCAAAGTGAGCACGTCAGATGAATTAGGTATTTTTTTAAAAGCAGTTTTGCGGGAAAATAGCTGTGATCCAGAGCAAATTCGCTCGGTTGCGATTTGCTCCGTAGTGCCGTCTTTAGAATACTCTTTGCGTGCTTCATGCATTAAATATCTGTCAATCGAGCCATTTTTTCTACAGTCAGGAGTCAAGACTGGATTAAATATTCAATATAAACAACCTAGTGATGTCGGTGCGGATCGTATAGCGAATGCTATTGCGGCAACGCAACAATTTCCGGGCAAAAATTTAATTGTGATTGATTTTGGTACGGCAACTACTTTTTGTGTCATGAATGCACAAAAGACCTATTTTGGCGGCGCAATTTTGCCAGGTATGCGGCTATTGGTACAAGCTTTGTCTCATCATACCGCCAAATTACCTATGGTGGATATTGTAAAAGTGGATCATGCCCTTGGACGTTCTACTGTTGAGAGCATTCAATCGGGTATTTTTTATGGCGCGCTCGGTGCTTGTCGTGAACTGATCACGCGAATCAAGCAAGAACAATTTGCACAACAAGACGTATTGATTTTGGCGACCGGTGGATTTGCCTCTTTATTTGAACACTGCGAACTTTACGATCATCATGTCCCAGACTTGGTTTTACACGGAATTCGCATTGCATCAAAACTAAACAGATCTGGCTTTTAAATATCCAATTTTTAAGAATATTGCTCTAAGAAAAGCATCTTTGTGGAATTTGGATGACTATTGACTGTTTTTTTTTAAATATTATGTTAATATGCACCGCGTGAGACTATGTCGTGTTTATTTATTGGTCATCCCCGGGCAACATTTTAAGATAATAAAGACGCTGGGTGAGACATAAAATGAATGCTGATGTGAGTGATTAACCAGAATAGTTGAGCAAAGCAATTCTTTGCTCTGATGTTTAATTTGTAGATGGAGATTATAATGAGTTTTGAACAAACAGACGGCGGTATAGTAGAAAACGGTACACAAGCAGCAGAACAGCATGATGCCCAAAATCCACAGGTACGACCAAATCCTGCACAATCAGGAGCAGAAGGAGTATTAAGTAAGGGTCCTTCTCTAGTTTCTTCTTTGTCTAGAAATGTAACAGAGCAATCTGACCAAGTTGCTGTTGGAGTTGATGCTTCTACAACAAAAAGACGTTCATCAAATCAACCTCCTATTTCTACTTCGCGTGCAAGCTTTCAAACAATGAATCCTTCTTTTGGAGGAGCTTCGTATGTTGGTCCGAGCTTTAAAGTGGGTGATCGTACAGACGACGGCGTAACCATAGAAAGCAGCTATGATGCACTTTCTGAACAAAAATTTGACAGCATGTATCAAAGAGTTTCAGAGCTTAACGAAGCAGTGACGAGACTGAATAGAGAAATTGGCGCATTTACGACTCGTATACAAGGCTCTGAATTAATTGGCGGTGAGTTGGGCCGGTTTAAAGCTGAATGTGAACAATTAGAAGTTGCACGTCGGCAGATGATGCAAGGCCTTGATGGTGAACAGAATGCTTTGGCTAGACAACTAAGCCTTCAAGCAAATGAATTGGAAGCAATTCGAAATCATTTGTACATGGCTAGTGCAAATATTGAAGAACAACTTAAAGAGCTCAGAGAAGAGATTACATCAGAAGTTGCTGCATATACTGAAGCTTGTAAATCTTTAGAAGCTGAACAAGTTAGCAAAAAGCCTATCGAAGATGAAATTAGGCGTTTGAGCGGCGTGATTGATGAAAAGGCTAGAGAATATTTGGCTCTTAAAGTGGATCAGGCTCCATCACCTATCGCACAAATTGGTGAGTTGCAAATGCAATTGCTTGAAATTACTAGAAAGAAACTGACTTCTCAAGCACCAGCAACACGTTGGTCAGCATTGACTGGTATGTTTAGCACGAATAAAGAAATGGCAGCACTGCGTTCTGTGCAACGTTTCTCAAAAAATGCTGCGTTCTCTAAACTGGAACAAAGAAATGATGCTGAGCTGAATGTAAATATTGAACTGCTTGGATTGATGAGATCTGCTACGTTTGCTTTGACATATTTTAATCAAAATCATACATCAACAGCAGCGGCAGGGGCATCAGTAACAGCAGTAGCGACTTCTAGCTCAAGTACTGGTCCTGTGCCTACAACAACTTCGCCTGCACGTTCAGCAGTAAGCGCAAGTGCCGATGCTTTAGCAACGCCTTCACGTCAAACGACTGATGAAGCGAATGTGGTGAACAAAGCTGTGCTGATGGCTGTTCGTGAAGATTTAAGGCAAGCGCAAGGAAGAGCGGATGGCTTGATTGGCTCGCAAAACCCATCACGTCAATTCTGGGGCAAAGTATTGATGGCATTGGCATTAGCGATTGCTGCGACAGTTGCTGCGATAGCACTGATGTCTACATTAGGCTTTGCTTTACCAACATTCTTAGTTCCTTATGTTGCTTATGTTCAAGCCAGTGCAATCGTGTCTTCTGTATTGAATCTAGTGTCTACTAAATTGGCAATAGATTTGACTGCAGCAGCTGCGGTGACAGCTGTTTCAACAGCGGGTGCTTTTGGAGTGTTTGGTTACGGCTTAAACAGATCTGGTGCACCAACTAGCTTGAAGAGAGATTTGGATCGTGCAGCACAAGATTTAGATGCTGCAATTTCTGATACGCCTGCTATGCGTGCATCACGCTAAGCAAGTGAAACCACATCGTCGCATATGATATTGTTATGTGCGACGATGCTGTCGCGATAAATTTTAAAGCCCAATCATAGATTGGGCTTTTTTTTGCATAGAATTGCGAGTTTATTAGGGTTTGTCGACAATTCGCTTTGATAAATCCTGGATTATCAGGCTGTTGGGC
Organism: uncultured Legionella sp.; assembly: GCA_903885895.1. Taxonomy (GTDB): domain Bacteria; phylum Pseudomonadota; class Gammaproteobacteria; order Legionellales; family Legionellaceae. Next base: position 128 of record CAISKC010000249.1, on the reverse strand, counting down.
CCAAAGGCTCAACCTACTTTTAAATCTAGCACAAACGTTTTGAACAGCATTTAATGTAGGTTGGGCCTTTGGGCCTGAGGGATTGACTCGTTTTTAAGGAAAATAGTTATAGAAGACAAAGGCTTATT
>CAISKC010000248.1 GCA_903885895.1 uncultured Legionella sp. | reverse complement strand
TATCTCCATCTTTAGGCATGTCCAAAAAATAGTTTAATTGCCATTTTTGAGATTTTTGAGCTTGGCTATTTATAGCAATATCCCAAGGCGGGTAAATCCGTATCGCGCGTTTTCCTCCTGCACCATTTATTGAAAACACATCATATTGACATAATACAGATTTGGGAAATATAAACTGTCCACACCAATCACCCTTACGGGTAATTATAACAAAAAAATCAATCGGATCTGATTTATCATAGGGTTGGATAGGCCCTTTAGCAGATCGCTTCCATAGCGTAACGAACTGTCCAATTTTTGTGGGGGTAATTTTAGCAACCCTAAATCTAATAGAACAATGATTCAGCTCAAACTGATAAGCACCATATTCAGAGCTTTCTGGCTCCATAATAGGTTGCGAGCATTTAAAATCCAATGGATTATAAATACGCTCTTTTACATCAATGAGTTCTTGATGAATGCTGCTTCTGTTATGCCAAGGCAATTGATGATAACTCATTTACTTCCTAAAAATTGAACCAAAGAGGTCAGACACCATTGATGCGCTCATGATATCCGCTTTTATTTGGCATTCAAACTTGATGAAATATTGCAACAACCTGCAGCTTATGCGTTTTCAAGAACATAGCCTTAGTTAGGACTAGATGGTTTGATTGCTTTAGGTCTAATCATGATATAGATTTTTTTTACTGACTTTGCTACATGATAAAGTACCTTAGCACTGTAAGGAACAATTTTAGGACGCAACAAATTCATATCATATATGGAGAGTCTTCTGTCATTTTCCTTGATACAAATCTCTAAAAAATCAACTAGGTTGATATCAACATTAATTGAGTTTTTTGGGGTAATAGTGAAATTATCATTATGTTGTGTAGATTCACCATGTATACTTTTTGCAGTTTTTGTTCGTTCTATAAAAATATCTATAAATACACGAAATCGCTTGATATCAAAAAGAATTTTTTTATATCTAGATAAATTATGTCTATGCCACATAGCCCAATTAACAAAAAACAAGATATGACGCCCTTCTTCTTGCATGATGGGCTCAAAAGTTTCAACTAATTCCATAGGGAAAAATCCAGATTTTTTTGCCAATTCAAATAAACCAAAAGCAAAAAAGCTATCAACACATTCGGAGTAACCAGTAAACATATACCCATATTCAGTATCTGCGAGTTTTTTATATTCAGGTTCTGGATCAAGTTTTATACCATATGCTGCAGTTAGATTTGATAACACAAGTCTATGTCTTGCTTCTTCTTGTCCATTCATTTCAACAGCTTTTTTTAATAAAGGATCAGATACTGCATCTGTATAACTCAGTACATTTATGCTGGCTTGTCCTTCTACTTGAACAGCCATATTCCAAATTGGCAAATCAACCAGTCTTTGGCGTTCTTCTGATGTTAATTTTGGCCAATCAAGAATTTTAGGTTTATAAGGATCGTGGGTGTCCAATAACATAGTACAAAACGCATTTTTATGTGCCTTACTCCCATTATAAAACAAAGCGTCTTTTTTTTGAGAAGATTGCTCTAAAGGGTTCTCTTCTTGCATTGTATATAATCCTTTATATTTTATTTAATTCTGCCATTTTAAATGAATAAATTATCTTGTTTTTTATTTTAATACAAGTAGTTGGCTCACACTGGATCCTAATTAAGGTGACTGGCAATAAAACATATTTGCCCAACTCAAGTATTTGTGGCCTGGTTAAGTCCGTATACTGCTGTAAATTCAAGATGAGCAAGAAGTATTAGCGTCATCGTTAAAATTCGGTACTATTGAGTT
>CAISKC010000247.1 GCA_903885895.1 uncultured Legionella sp. | reverse complement strand
GCTTCGAGACGTAGCTGCGCTACTCCTCAGCCCGAACGGATCTTTATCATGTTATTTTATTCTAAAATATTACATAGATCCTGTTTTTACACATGCAATTTTCTAATTTTGTGCATTTTCATGGGGATACATCAACTCGGGAAGACGTGGGGTAACTCTTTCTTAAAGATGATTAAACAAAATTCGATGTGAACTTATCGACATTAGAATACCAAAACTAGCTAAAAACGTGATCATCGCTGAACCACCATAGCTGACCATGGGGAGTGGGATCCCTACTACGGGGACAATACCCATGACCATGCTGATGTTGACGAAGGCGGATAAGAAAAAAGTCATGATCAGGCCGGCGGCTAATAAGCGTGTGAAGGTGGTTTGTGCTTGTTGGACGATATGCAGGCCTCGCATAGTGATGAGTACAACGCAGAAAATGAGCAGGATACTGCCTACGAATCCGAATTCCTCACCGCAAACCGCAAAGATAAAATCAGTTGCGTGCTCAGGTAAAAAATTTAAATGCGATTGGCTGCCAGCTAGCCATCCTTTGCCGAATGCACCGCCAGAGCCAATGGCAATTTTAGATTGAATAATATGGTAACCACTTCCTAACGGGTCTTGCTCTGGGTTTAACAATGTATAGATGCGCTGTTTTTGGTAATCATGCAATACATGCCAACCCAATGGCGCAGCTAAGACCAAGGTCAAACCTGAGATCACAATAATGCGCAAAGGGATACCGGCCATGAAGATCACACAAAGGCCACTGGCGCTGACCATGATTGCAGTACCAAGATCGGGTTGTTTGGCAATCAAGATGGCTGGTATAAAAATAAGCAATCCTGCCAAGAGAAAATACTTGATATCAATCGGGTATTTAGATCTATCTAGATACCAAGCAGCCATCATGGGGACGGCTAATTTCATAATCTCCGAAGGTTGAAAACGCAATATCCCTAAATCTAGCCAACGCTGGGCTCCTTTACCGATTTTACCCATGATCATGACGGCTAATAATAAGGTTAGTCCAATACCATATAGCCATGGTGCCCATAGTTTGTATTTGTGCGGAGGAATAAAAGCAAAAACAGTCATAGCGACCAAGGCCATGGCGAGCCGCAGGCCTTGGCGCAACACCATGCTGAGATTTTCATTGGAGGCACTGTATAAGATCACCAACCCAAATAGAATTAACAATAATAAGAGTCCCATCAAAGGGAAGTCTAATGGTAAAGACCGCTGGGTAAACCGATACATCGGTGTGGTTTTAAGTTGTTTCATGTGCTACCTGCTGTTGTGCGGGGGTATCAAGTTGCCCCAATTCTTTCAAGTCAAAATAAGTATTTAAAATTTGACGAGCCACTTGAGACGCGGTGGTATCATGCTCCACAATGACGGCAATCGCAACGTCTGGATGCTCCACAGGTGCAAAGGCTATAAATAAAGAATGATCGCGCAATTCTAGCGGAATATTGACATATTGTTTTTTGTTGTCTTGACTCAAACTAAAAACTTGGGCTGTGCCAGTTTTACCTGCTACGGAATAGGGTGCGTCTCGACCAAAGCGCTTACCTGTCCCTTCATTATTCGTGATCACAGATTGCATCGCATCTTTTACAATGTCCCAATGTTCCTTTGCTAAATGCAGGGGGTACTCTTCAATGCTTTGATAAGCAAAGGTTTGTTGCTCATGGATCTCGGTTTGTAGCAAATGAGGTCGAAAGCGGCGACCGTTATGTGCTAATGCAGCGGTGGCATTGGCCAATTGCAGGGGCGTGGTCAACATGAAGCCTTGACCAATAGACGTGATCAACGTATCTCCGGGATACCAAGGTAATTTTTTCGTTTGGCGCTTCCACTGTGGGCTCGGGACCAAACCAGAAGATTCTTCATACAGATCAACATGGGTTAGTTGACCGAAGCCAAAACGCGTTAACATTTTTTCAATCGCGCGAATGCCTAATTTGTTTCCTAATTGATAAAAATAGGTATCACAAGATACGGTAATGGCGCGTTTGAGATTGATAAGACCGTGGCCTGTATGTTTCCAATCTCGGTAAGCATGTTTGACATGGGGTAATCGGTACCATCCTGGGTCGTAAATATGGTCTTGAAGATTCGCAATACCAGTATGGAGGCCGGTGATGGCCATAAAGGGTTTGATCGTAGAAGCAGGGGGGTATAAGCCGCGTACCGCGCGGTTGAACAATGGGCGGTCTTGTTCATCAGACAAACGTTTATAATCTTCGGAACTGATGCCATTCACAAATAAATTAGGATTAAAACTGGGTGCACTGACCATGGCCAAGATTGCCCCATTTTTTACCGACATTAATACCGCAGCGCCACGCATACCGGATAGCGCATTGTAAGCAGACTCTTGTAGCCGCGTGTCGATGGTCAAGAACAGCTTATCGCCAGTACGCGGTGCTTGTTTACTCAAGATACGTAATGTCTTGCCTGTTACATCTGTTTCAATTTGCTGATAACCCACTTGGCCATGTAGCTGGGGTTCATAAAATTTTTCGATCCCTGTTTTGCCAATAAAATTCGTAGCGCGGTAATTGGTGGGATCCACTTGTTGCAGTTCTGCTTGATTGATGCGTCCTACATACCCCAATAAATGTGCTGTGATTTCGCCTAGCGGATAATAGCGCATGAGGATCGCTTTGATACTGACCCCTGGGAAACGATATTGGTTGGTAGCGAAAATGGCTACTTCCTCTTGCGTCAGTTTTAGTTTTAATGGGATGGGAACATAAGCGGGATTTTGCTTACGTGAGCGGTAAAAGTTTTTAATATCCTCACGTGAGATAGAAGGCAACAATGCCTGTAATTGCCGCAGCGTTTCTGTTATGGATTTGAGACGTTCTGGAATGAGTTCTAAGACATAGATGGGGATGTTTTCGGCTAAAACCACCCCATTTTTGTCATAAATGACCCCGCGGGATGGTGCGATAGGCAAGACACTCATTTGATTTTTTAAAGATAATGTGGCGAAGCGTTTATATTGCACAAATTGCAGATATGCCAAACGCAATACTAATACAAGTGATAAGACGACCAGAAAAGCGATCAACAAATGTAGTCTGAATAGAAAAGAAGGTAGTTCACGTTGGTTGGAGTGATGGCTGCGAAATCTACTCATGAGCAAACTCTGATATGAAACATATTTCAGGGGTCTTCAAGTACGGAACAATGGTTAAAGCGTTATTGTGAGCAGAGCGAAGCAATCCAGTGGTATTATGTATATTGAGACTTATAAGGTCTCTGGATTGCTTCGTCGCTTCGCTCCTTGCAAGGACGTTTTAAACATTGTGCCGGACTTAAGTTCAGGGATTATTAGCCCCACAATTCTTCTAAACAGTAAAAAGATCGTGAATCAGGCTGCATGATATGCACAATGCAATCACCAAAATCAACCAACGCCCAATCTCCAGTTTCTAAGCCAGAGTGGTTTAACGGAGGGAGACCAATGGATTTCATCTTGACAATAACAGCGTCAGCGATAGCTTTTACATGCCGACCAGCACGTCCACCACAAACAATCATGTAATCTGTGATGGTGGTTTGTGTACTGACATCCATCACCACAATTTCATTGGCTTGAATTTCTTCTAAAGCTTGGACTAGAAGGGGCAATTGGGGAAATAATTCAGACATAATCAACATCTACTCTTGCAAACCTCAATTATAACATAATGCAATCTGTATGACAAAGTTTCAATATTGTCACTAAGATCGAGGTTGAGGATTAGGATATATGATTTCAGTTATTTGTCCCACGTTATCAAGATACCCCAAGACTACTATAAAATCATCCTCAAATGGTGGCGTGATCTGGGTATGACGATTGAACTCAGCACATGCAACTTCATCGCGGCTATTGAATAAAGACATATGCGGGTCGTACTGACCAAAAGAGGCATTGAGCGGTTGTCCAATGATCTTGGCGATTTTCAAATGATGTTCTTTTAATTGATCAAGTTTATCAGGCATCAGCGAGACCCAACACAGTCCTATATCTTTAGGTCTACCAGAATAAGACTTGCTGCGATGATGATCAAAAGTCATATGTAATTTCGGCCTATTGATGCCTTGCACTTGTGTCCATATGGTATCAATCTGCTCAGGTTCTGCTAAAAAATGACACAAAGACACGTGTGGAATAGAGGCTTTTCCGCCTATATGGTAAGTATGAGCGGGTGCCGTGCTAGAGAGGGTTTGCGCATATTGAATGAATTGTTCCTGATTTTGGCTAGGAATAAGTGCAATATTGTATTTGAGCATCAGTAGACTCTAAAAAAGGGAATATGACAATATTCTATGAGAAATGCATCTACAATGCACTGAATAGTCACACCATGCCAGCTTGCAATCCCATCAATGTCATCTAATATTGTTTTATAGGTTCATTTTGGACATTGCTTGCAATGAAATGGAAAAAATTAGGTGAAGGATCTTTTAATGTCGCTTATCGAAGCGATAATGGGAACGGTCATTTAATTTTTAAAGTTTGTCTTGATAAGAATATGCCTACCGATTTGCCTGAACGGTCCGTGCGTTTATGGAATATGATCAATGCACATATTCGCCCACTTGCTGAAGTTGCTCGGCAAAAAATAAATGGGAAATGGGTGACTGGTTGGATTTGTCCTTATATTGAGGGGCGGCAAGCCAACGATTTAGAAATGCGTGACGAATTATTAGCTATTTTTAATCGAACTGGTCGAGTGATTACGGATGTTTCGGCTTCTAGGAACTTTTTAAGAACCCGTGATGGGCACACTGTTTGCATAGACATTGGTTTGGCTTTGGAAGGTGAGGCGCGAGAGATGGCTGGTTTGGTCGGCTTGAGCAGGAAACCCAGTTTGACTAGTTTAGAGGTATGGGATGACTTAGCTAGTCAATCTGGACGTGGGCCTTGGCTTGATGCACAGCAAACAACCTTTCCTAAAGCTATTCGAACAACCAAAGCTTTGTTATTTATCAAAGAGCAGAGACCCGATATCACAAATGTTGATTTTTTAAAAAAATCACCGAAAACAACCAAATTATTAGCCAATGCATACGATAAAGGTCAGGGGCCTGTATTTGATCAGGCTTTAGCATCATTATCCAAAAAACGGAGTCCTGATCTAGCGCTTAGCAAACAGCGCTGCAGAGATATTTTTTTGGAATATATCCATAAGAAAGGAACGATTAATCAATACGATCAATTTGTACCAAAGTCCCCAGAGAATTTGAGCGATATCCATATATCAACCGTGTCATGACATTAATGCGAGAAGTGAATACGGCAACAAGTTGTGAGGCATGTCATGCCATAATTGGGAAGTATGTAGCGGAGTGTGTGGAACAAGGCGAAGAAGAGAGAACAGATATGTCTTTTTATCGTGCTGATTCTCCCCGTGTTTCTAAGGCTGGTTCTTCCTATGAGGAGTTAGAGAATGTGCTTCGAGACCTGGCAGCTGAAACCAAGGACATGACTGTTTTAGATGACATTAAAAAACAATGCCGCGATATTCTTGGTGCTTATATTTTATCGTTTGGACAGCAAGATCGTATGCACGCCGGCTCGAATACAGCGCAATACAAATTGCAATTGTTTGTACAGCGAGTCAATGAAAAAGTGACAATGCTCATTGAAGAACTAGAAGATGCTGATAGTTTTGAAGACATGAGTATTTGCTTGGATACTTTTTCTCAGCAATTACCACCGAGTCCTAAGCGAGATGCGGCAGTTGTGAATGAGCTACTTGAGTCGATTGATGGGTTGCTAGTTTCACTAGGTTTGTGTCGAAGAATAGTGGCCTCTGCACAACGCGCTGAGCAAAATACGCCTTCAGCAGAAACAGGTGCCGGTTTGGAGATTTAATCTAAGCCCCTTTTTCAAACGAAGATTTTACGGCTTTATCATGCACAAAAGGGAACCTATCTTTCAATACGGGCTTGGGGGTAAACATACGGTTGCGATCCAAGGGATTAGCGCGCAAAACTTGAGGTATCGTTGCATTTTGTGTTGAGACATTGAGTTTTTCTAAGCCTTGAGACGGTGCTGCAACGATTGGCATGAGGTTTTGTGGTATGTGCTGCGTATTTTGGTTGTAAACAAAATATCCCAGCAGTATTTCTTGCATCAATTTTAGACGTACTGCGCTGGACTGCTGTTCGGTATAATTTTTCAATGCACGAATGTTATCTAGATCAATGGCTATTATATCGATATTTACTAAGGGTTTAAAAGCGCCAGTTGCCTGTGTCGCAGCAGACCGATGCGAAAAACCAAGTGCAATCAATTGCATAGCATTTGCTCTGATTCGACCAGATTGTTGCGCTTTTTGGGCGATAGCTAAGGCGTCAATAGCTTGCAATAATTCAGGCGTGAATAAAGGTTCTATTACTATAAATTGAGCGTGATTTTGGTACCATTGCATGAAGTTGATCCGGTCCATCGTTTGAAATTTCTCGGCACAATCTTGGATAAAATCCATGACTTTGAGCCTATTTGGTTCGATGGTTTGTATTCCGGTATGCAATGCTGTCTGAATATAAACGGCTAATGACGAGAGGAAGACATGCTGATTGATCCGGTTTTTTTGGTATCGTTGTTGGGGGAAATACTTTTTAAAGGTGGTGCCTTGTAAAAAGGATTCTATGGCCATAGGTTCAGGCTGATAAGTTTGTAATGCTGAAAATATTGAAAAATCAGGGTCTTGGTCATGGATGGCTACGACGTCATAAAATGCGTTTTGTGAGTTTTTGTAGATCATCATCGTTAATATAGCCGCATGAAGGTGCTGCATAAATTGTTTGTTGGCCTTAGTAACCAAAATAATATTAGTATTAGCAGTGAGATTTTTTAGGAGTAAAAATAATTCCAAACTATCCATATTACGTGTTTTGCCAATAAAGAGGCATTCACTAAGCTGCAGATGCGCTGCCATGACATGAATGATTTGTGCCATGCTGGATTTGTAAGGAATATTTAAAACGGATTTCAACCATTTGATGGCTTCTTTACTAGTACGTTGCGGATCAGAGAGGACAAGCAATATTGTTCGTATGCATTGCTCTGCTAGACCTTTTCCGCTGAAAATCTCGAGGCCATCCATAATATGAAATACAGATTGCTGGCGCTTGGATTGGCTGGCTATGAGTGTTTTTAGCGCAAGTAACAATGCTTGTTTATCGCTTTCTTGCAAAAATTCTTGGATAGATTGAATGCTGTTATGAGGTATTTTAAGTTGATCGGTTAATGCTTGGATAATGATATGAACTTTATCGGCATTCAGTTGTACTTGGATATTGCGTAATTTGGTAATCAAATCAGCTAAGGCACCAGGATTTTCTTTGTTCACTGAATGCAAAAAGCCTAAAGTAGCATCATTAAGGCTTCCATCAACGCATGAAGCAAAGCGTTCAATCAGATCACTTGGTTTATTTATTGATACTTCGTCTAGAGCTCGCACTGATATATCCTTAAATTACCTCTTTGCCCGGTAAAAGAAAATTTAGACCATTTTTAGTTATAGTCAAGTTTATACAAACAATTTGTTGATATTTTTTCCTTTGTAGCTTATTTATTAAGCACGATGATGCTTTAAAATTCTTTTTGGGCGCTAATTTGTATGTTTGCCCATGTACACTTGCAACAAGATCTGGCATACTGCGACCACAGTTTGTGCTGAAGTATTTTCCTGCTGTTAGACACAAGGTGGTAAAAAGAGCAGGGCGAATGCCAACGCGGCTTTGTGACTATGGAAACTGACTATGAAGGATTTGTGTGCATAATAGTACTTACCAACATCCTAAGACTTTGCGGGTCTTTTTTGCGACAGAAATGTGGGAGCGTTATGGATTTTATGTTGTCCAGACGCTTTTAGCACTTTATCTCGCCCTGCATTTTTCTTGGCCAGACAAAGACGTTTATGAATTAGTCGGTTCGTTTACCGCACTGACTTATTTGTCTCCTGTACTGGGTGGTTGGATAGCAGATCATTTGATTGGGCAAAAACGCGCTATTTTGCTGGGTGCGTTCATTCTGTTTCTTAGTTACTTGTGTCTGAGTTTCATTAATTCAGATGGTAGTCTATGCTTGTGTTTGGCGGGTGTGGTAGTTGGAACCGGTCTGCTTAAACCAAATATTTCTTCTTTATTGGGTAATGAGTACCCTGAAGGTTCTCCGCATCGTGAAAGTGGGTTTACCATATTCTATATGGGTTTAACAACGGGGATTATCTTTGGGACGACGCTACCGAGTTATTTGAGTGAATATTATGGGTGGTCTTCTGCCTTTATATCTGCTGCTTTTGGGATGGTTATCGCAGGCATCGTCTTTGCTTATGGCGTCCGGGTTTATAAAATTCAAGATTATCGTGGTTATCTGTTTTCCTATCAAAAAAATCTGTTAGCACTTGCTCTTCTAGGGCTGTTATGGATTCTTGCTTTGTATATTCTCAATTATCCTGTGTTAGCGGATATGGTGTTTTTTTTAGTGGTGGTCTTATCGGTTGGTTATTTAGTTCATAGTGTGAAACAAGAGACAGCGGTTCAAGCGAAGCAAACTATCGTGATAGGTTTGTTATGTTTGATTTCAGTCTTGTTTTGGGCGTTCTATTTTCAGATGTTTATGTCGTTGACTTTATTTATTTTACGAGTTGTGCGCCCAACGGTATTTGGCTTCGCTTTCCCTCCCCCTTATTATGTTGGTATCCAAAGTGTTGGCATGATTTTATTGGGCTTGGTGTTGGCACGTGGGAAACGACCTTTATCCCAGAAACAACAAGTGATTCGAACGGGTAATAAATTTTTGACATCCATGGTGTGCATGACAATTGCTTATAGTTTGATTACTATCATTTGTCATTTTAATTTTCCTTATGGATTGTTATCACCTTTGTATTTGATTCCGGCTTATTTGGTTATTTCTTTAGCAGAAATGTTATTGTCTCCAGTAGGGTTATCTGCTGTGACTGTATTGGCTTCACGGAAGAGAGTCAGTACGATGATGGGCATATTTTTTGTGTCATTAGGCATAGGTGCCTTTTTTTCAGTAAAATTAGCCAAGTTGACTGCTGTTTCATTGAGCACGACTTCTATCAGTCATTTGAAAATGCATTATGCTGCTTCGTTTTCTTCTTTGCTATATATCTTAATAGCAGCAACGCTGTTTTGTGTGATTCTAAACGCGCTCATTAAAAAGTTAATGTCTTAAACTTAATACCATTGAGCTTGATGTATCATCATCTAAAAAGTATCGTTTGCCCAGATCTGGAATGAGTATTACAATGCTATATGATTTTTTTATTTCCCAATAAGCATGATTGACCTTCAAACGCGCAAAAAAACAGCCGATCCATTAAAAAGACCGCCACATTCTATCGAAGCTGAACAAGCTATTTTGGGCGGTTTGATGTTAGAAAACCAAGCCTTGGATAAAATTAGTTTAAGATTATGTGAGCAGGATTTTTATCGAGGTGAGCATCGAGTTCTGTTTCGGGCTATGCTGAGTCTAGCGCATAAAAACCAGCCTTTTGATTTGGTCACCATTGTTGATCATTTGAAAGCGCTTCATGCTTTGGAAGATGCGGGCGGTGAAACGTATTTATTTGAGCTAGCATCTAACACACCCAGTATTGCTAATGTGACGGCCTATGCAGACATTGTTCGTGAAAAATCGGTTCAACGCCAATTGATTGCTGTTGCAACGGATATTGCAGATACAGCTTATAATCCTGGGATAAGGGATGTTGCAGAATTACTGGACTTTGCTGAAAACAAAGTCTTTGCTATTGCTGAGCAGACGGCACGCGAAGGTGGCCCAGAGGCGATTAAATCAGTGCTGGAGCGTGCAGTTGAACGCATAGACGCTTTGTATCATAGTGGTGGTGCCCTGACTGGCTTGGCGACGGGATTATCTGATTTGGATGAGTTGACGTCCGGCTTACAGCGTTCGGATTTGGTGATTGTTGCGGGTCGTCCTTCTATGGGTAAAACCACGTTGGTCATGAATATGGCGGAGCATGCCGCGATCAAGGGTGCGCAGCCTGTCTTAGTTTTTTCTATGGAAATGCCTGCAGACTCTTTAGCAATGCGTATGATGTCTTCTTTAGGGCGTATTGATCAGCATAAAATTCGGACAGGACAATTAGATGACGATGATTGGCCACGTGTGACATCGGCTGTTCATATGTTATCAGAAGCCGCTTTGTTTATTGATGATACCCCAGCGCTGAGTCCAGCGGAAATGCGCGCACGTGCGCGTCGAGTCATGAAAGAACATGGGCAATTGGCTTTGATTGTGGTGGATTATTTGCAATTGATGAAAGTGCCTGGGTTTAAAGCAGACAATCGCACCGCTGAAATTTCTGAAATTTCGCGCAGTTTAAAATCTTTGGCCAAAGAGTTACATGTGCCAGTGGTAGCGTTGTCACAGTTGAATCGTAGTTTAGAGCAACGCCAAGATAAACGCCCCATGATGTCCGATTTACGTGAATCAGGTGCGATTGAGCAAGATGCGGATTTGATTTGTTTTATTTATCGGGACGAAGTTTACAATGAAGATAGTCCAGATAAAGGCTGTGCAGAAATCATCGTAGCCAAGCAACGGAATGGTCCGATTGGCAAAGTTCGTGTGGCGTTTTTAGGAAAATATACGCGCTTTGAAGATTTGGCTTTTAACGGCTATCAAGGAGCGAAACCCAGTGGGTAGACCTACTTTTTTGTATATTGATGCCGCGGCGTTGCGCCATAATGTGGCTCGTATCAAACAATATGCCCCTAAGCAGCGTATTTTGGCTATGGTGAAAGCGGATGCATATGGTTGTGGTATGCAGATGGCGTTACCTATTTTAGAACCACTGGTGGATGGATTTGGCGTAGCCTGCTTAGAAGAAGCGAGGGTGGTTCGACAATGGTGTCCGCAGAAAGAATGCCTATTGATGCATGGTATTTTTGCAGCGAAAGATATTGAAGTATTGGTTGCGATGAAATTAAGCTTGGTTGTGCATAATTCTCAGCAATTGGATTGGCTGACAACGACTTCCATGCCTGTGCCTATCAAACTGTGGGTCAAAGTTGATACAGGTATGCACCGTTTGGGATTTCATCCTTATGAATTAGCGGAAGTGTTGAATAGGCTGCGCTTATGTCCCTGGATTGATCAACAGATTGGTTTGATGACACATATGGGTTGTGCGGATACGCCAGAGCTTGCCGCTTGTCATCAACAATTACAAACTTGGGAGTCTATTGCGCAACAGTATGCTGATATGCCGCAATCCGTGGCGAATTCTGCTTCTATTGTAGCATTACCCCAAACACATGCAGATATGGTTCGGCCCGGGTTACTATTATATGGCGCTTCGCCGTTTGCGGATCGGTTGGGCACGGATCTGGGTTTGCAGCCAGTTATGCATTTTATTTCGACAGTGACCACGATCCATGACTATTTACCAGGCGATGCCATCGGTTATGGTGCAACTTGGGTATGTAAAAGGCCTTCAGTCATAGGCGTGATTCCTGTAGGATATGGGGATGGGTATCCTCGTCATATTAAGGAAAATACCCAGGTGTGGGTCAATGGACAGACTGTACCGATTGTTGGAAGAATATCAATGGATATGATGGCAATTGATTTAACCGATTGTCCTATCGTTAAAATTGGCGATCGCGTTGAGTTATGGGGGAAGCATATTCCAATAGAGGTTGTTGCACATCAAGCGAATACCATTGCGTATGAACTGATGACTCAAGTGACACAACGAGTCGAAAAAAAATATTTCGACTATTCTTAACAAAGGTGAAAACAATGAAAAAATCGATAGTATTATTATCGTTGGCTATGAGCTTATCTGCTTGTACGCAAATTGATCAGCAAGGCATCGGAACTTTAGCTGGTGGTGCGATAGGTGGTTTATTGGGCAGCCAATTTGGTGGCGGAGCTGGGAAAATCGCGGCAGCAGTTGGTGGTACCATGATAGGTGCGATTGTTGGTGGTCGAATTGGACAACTCATGGATCGTCAGGATAAAGTAGAAGTACAGCGTGCTTTAGAGTCGGAACCAACTGGCAAAGAGATGTCCTGGAAGAATCCAGATACGGGTAATCAGTACACGGTGAAGCCAACACGTACTTATCAAAAAGCTGGACAACCATGCCGTGAATATAGGACGGAAGCTTTGATTGGTGGCAAACAAGAAACAGTGTATGGAAAAGCCTGTCGTCAAGCAGATGGTAGTTGGAAGATTGCGGGGTGAATGGGTAAGCGTTTTTTGACCTGAGGGTGTCTCCATATTTTTAATGTTCCTTCTCCCGTTGAGGGAGAAGGTGCCTGAATGGCGGATGGATTTTAACTACAACATGGAGCGATCATGAAAATATTAGTCACTGTAAAACGAGTGATTGATCCTTATGTCAGAGTTCGAGTGAATGCTGAACAGTCAGAGATTGAGACCCGTAATGTCAAAATGGCGATGAATCCTTTTGATGAAATTGCTTTGGAAGAAGCGCTTAGGTTACGTGAAAAGAATCTAGCTCAGGAAGTAGTTGTGGTGACCATTGGCACAGAGTTATGCCAGGAAACCTTACGCCATGGTTTGGCCTTAGGGGCGGATCGAGCGATTTTGGTACGGACTGACAAAGTCTACTGTAGTCTCAATAGAGCGAAAATAATCCAAAAAATTGTTCAACAAGAAAATCCAGATTTGGTCTTGATGGGTAAGCAAGCGATCGATGACGATAATAATCAAACACCACAAATGCTAGCTGGCTTGTTAAATTGGCCGCAAATTACATTCATTTCTAAATTAGACGTGAGCAATTCTGAGATCAAAGTTACGCGAGAAATCGACCAAGGTTTGGAATTATTACACAGCACCTTGCCTGCTGTCGTCAGTGTGGACTTGCGCTTGAATGAACCGCGGTATGCCAGTTTACCTAATATTATGAAAGCCAAACAAAAACCCATGCAAATCATGGATATATCCAGTTTGGATTTGACTTTACAGGACCGCCATAAGGTAGTACAAATTAAAAATCCCCCGCGACGTCCAGGTGGTGTAATGGTGTCATCTGTCGATGCATTATTAGATAAACTGCAACAGGATGAGAAGGTGTTACCATGACAATATTGTTGGTTGCTGAACATGATCATCAACGGCTGGATACGACATTTTCTCATGTGTTAACGGCTGTGCAGTCTTTGCAACAAGATGTGGTGGTCTTGGTATTAGGGCATCAGTGCATGGCGGTGGCTGAGGAAGCCGCTGCGCATCATGGGGTTGGGTCAGTGTGGTTGGTAGATGACTCTGATTTTGAGCATCCTTTGGTGGAGCAAATGGGGGCTGTGATTGCGCAATTAGCACATGATTGCGATTATCTTGTGATGGCATCCACGACGTTAGGAAAAAATGTGTTACCACGTGTGGCTGCTTTATTAGATGTGACCCAAGTATCAGATGTGATCGCGATGGTGAGTCCTGATACATTTGAACATCCGATTTATGCAGGGAACGCTATAGAAACGGTCCAAATACTGGATAAGCAAAAAGTACTGAGTATTCGAGCTATTGCTTTTTCCGCAACAACAACGCAGCAAACGCCTTGTCCAATTCAGAAACCTGCTGTACAGATTCCAGCTTGTGCTACGCGCTTTGTTGGACGTGAATTGAGTCAGTCTATACGTCCTGATTTGGCGAATGCCAAGATTATTGTATCAGGTGGAAGAGGACTGCAATCCAAAGAGCAATTTAAATTAGTGGAAGATTTGGCGGATAAATTAGGGGCTGCTTTGGGTGCATCACGTGCTGCAGTAGACGCTGGGTTTATCTCCAATGACCACCAAGTGGGGCAAACAGGTAAAATCGTGGCACCAAGATTATATTTTGCGATAGGCATTTCTGGCGCTATTCAACATATTGCTGGTATCAAAGATTCACAGATTATTGTTGCTATCAATAAAGATGAAAATGCGCCGATTTTCCAAGTGGCTAATTATGGATTAGTGGGCGATTTATTTGATTTGATTCCAAAACTGGTGCTTGCTTTACAACAACGAGGATTATCAAAATGCTGATTGGGGTCCCGAAAGAAATTAAGCCACAAGAATATCGAGTGGGATTGGTCCCTGCTGGCGTACGAGAATTAGTCAAAATCGGTGGGAAAGTCCTCATAGAGCGCGATGCAGGTCGTGTTATTCACATTTCTGATGATGACTATCGCGCAGCGGGTGCTGAGATAGTGGATTCTCCTGAAACAATTTTTGAACGTGCGGATTTAATTGTCAAAGTCAAAGAGCCACAACCCGTAGAATGTCGGCGTTTACGTAAAGGCCAGACTTTGTTTGCGTTTTTGCATTTGGCCGCAGATTTAGAACAAATGCGTTTATTAAAAGCTTCTGGAGCGACAGCCATCGCGTACGAGACCGTTACGCAACCTGGGGGCGGTTTGCCGCTGTTGACGCCTATGTCAGAAGTGGCGGGGCGTTTGGCTATTCAAGCAGGCGGTCATTGCTTGGAAATCGCGCAAGGCGGTAAAGGTAAGCTTTTAGGGGGCGTGCCCGGGGTTGCTGCGGCACATGTTGTAGTACTGGGTGGTGGGGCAGCAGGAACGCAAGCTGTGCAAATTGCGATTGGCATGGGTGCGCGCGTGACGGTTTTAGATAATTCCATCTCTCGTTTGCGCTGGCTAAGTCAGCAATTTCATACAAAATTAGCGACGTTATATGCGACCCATGAAGCGATTGGACTGGCGGTTGCGAGTGCTGATTTGTTGGTTGGAGCTGTATTGGTGCCTGGTGCTACGGCACCAAAATTGGTGACTAGAGAGATGATTGCCGCCATGCAACCAGGTTCGGTGGTTGTCGACGTAGCGATTGATCAAGGTGGTTGTTTTGAGACGAGTCGCCCGACAACGCATCATGAACCTACCTTTTTGGTGGATGATGTGGTCCATTATTGTGTCACCAATATGCCAGGCGCAGTACCGGTGACGTCCACTTATGCATTGGCTAATGCCACATTACCTTTCATTATCAATATGGTGAAAAATGGTGTTAAGACGGCATTGTTGGCAGATCCGCACCTTTTAAATGGTTTATCAGTCCATGCAGGGCAATTGACTTACCAGGCTGTGGCGGAAGCCGCACAAGAAAGCTACGTTTCAGCTAAGGATGCTTTAGATGTCTCATGATGATTTAAAAATACGCGTAGCAGAAGCTGCATTAGAGTATTTGAAGGAACCAGCTATCATCGGTGTGGGTACCGGGCGAACTGCTAATTGTTTTATTGATTTATTGATTAAGCGTAAGCATCTTGTTGATGCTTGCGTGGCGAGTTCCTTGGAAACGGAGCGGCGACTGAAAGCGCTTGGATTTGTAGTATTGGATTTACCCACGGTTGATAATCTCGAATGGTATTTTGATGGAGCGGATGAAGTTAATCCAGCTCATCAAATGATCAAAGGCGGTGGAGGTGCGCTTACGCGCGAAAAAATTGTGGCTAATGCTGCGAAAACCTTTGTTTGCATTGTTGAGACTCATAAATGTGTCCAGCGTTTAGGCCAATTTCCTGTGGCAGTTGAAGTGATTCCGATGGCCCGATCTTATGTCGCACGTGCTTTGGTTGCGCTGGGCGGTGATCCGATTTATCGACAAGGATTTGTAACAGATAATGGGAACATCATTTTGGATTTATACCATTGTGATCCTGAAGCGGTTCCTGATTTGGAAGGTGATATCAAACAAATCACAGGCGTTGTGGATAGCGGTTTATTTTTCAAACGCCCAGCTGATATTGTGTTATGTGCGGATGCCGCAGGGGTGAGTATTCGGTAGTGGTGTAGCGGCAGTAGAGAATAGCCGCTACTTTGATAGCCATTATGAGCCATATTACGTGGCTCATAAATGAGGGTTTTGCTACTACTGATAAGTGGGCGCAGCTGGTTCCACTGCAGGAGGAGAAGTTTTTGCCGCTTCAGCATCTTCTTGTGTGAATGGTGCTGGTGCGCCTGGAGCTCCTTGCTGTCCCTGAGCTCCTTTTTGTCCCTGAGCTCCTTTTTGTCCCTGAGCTCCTTGCTGTCCCTGAGCTCCTTGTAGCCCCTGAGTTCCTTGTTGTCCTTGAGCTCCTTGTTGTCCCTGAGTTCCTTGTTGTCCCTGCTCTCCCGTAGTTCCTGCTGATCCTTGAATGCCTGGTGCCCCTTGAGCTCCAGTATTGTCCAATACACTCGGTGTTTCCTGAGCACTCGGTGTTCCCTGTTCTCCTTGCGTACTCAGTGCCCCTTGAGTTTCTTGTGTTGTACCTTGGGTCACAAATCTATAATC
>CAISKC010000246.1 GCA_903885895.1 uncultured Legionella sp. | reverse complement strand
ATTAAGCAAACATGGTGCCGCTCCTGTACATAATAGTGATGAGCTTTCGTTTTTACAGAGTAAATTCCCGGAAAATATTGTGTTGAATGTGGTGATGGATCATTCTCAAATGCTTGCAGCTATTGTGTTATTTAAATTTAAAAATGTTGTTCATACTCAATATATGGCGGTTTCCGAGGAGGGTAAGGAGCTGGGTGCATTGGACTATTTAATAGCCGAGAGTATTCAGTCTTATCGAAATCGAGGTCTGGAATATTTTAGTTTTGGTATTTCAACAGAGCAAAACGGTAAAGTTTTAAATGATGGCTTGATCGCTCAAAAAGAAAGTTTTGGTGCACGATCAATTGTTTTGGATTTTTACGAGATATCAGTTTATGATGATTGATTTTTTAAATCTAGCTAAATTAAACCAGCCTATGGAAGCTGAATTATGTCAAGCTGCATGCAACGTAATTCGATCTGGCTGGTATATCAATGGCGAAGAACTTGCTAATTTTGAACAAGCATTTGCAATTTACTGTGGTGTTAAGCATTGTATTGGCGTTGCCAATGGATTGGATGCATTAAGCTTAACATTACGAGCTTGGAAGCAATTAGGGTATTTAACTGATGGAGATGAAGTTATTGTACCCGCAAACACCTATATTGCTAGTATTCTAGCTATCACTGAGAACAATTTATCGCCCATCCTTGTAGAGCCTAATATTCATACTTTTAATATTGATCCAATCAATATTCTACAAGCGATTACCCCAAGAACTCGTGTAATTTTGCCTGTTCATCTATATGGTTATTTGGCTGATATGCCAAAAATAATGAAAATAGCTAAAGATAACCATTTATTAGTTTTAGAGGATGCCGCGCAAGCTCATGGCGCAATGATGAATCAACGTAAGGCAGGCAATTGGGGTATTGCAGCAGGATTCAGCTTTTATCCTGGAAAAAACTTAGGAGCGTTAGGTGATGCTGGCGCTATAACAACCAATGATACTGAACTGGCTACAGTTCTCTACGCTTTACGAAATTATGGCTCGCATAAAAAGTATCAAAATATTTATCAAGGTGTCAATAGTCGATTGGATGATATTCAAGCAGCGATGTTAAGCGTTAAACTACGATATATAGATGTACAAACATCACGTCGGAGAGACATAGCACAGCTATACTTAAAAGGTATTAGCCATTCTGATATTACATTACCTTCCGTACATTTAGAACAATCTCACGTGTGGCATTTATTTGTTGTACTATGCAAACAACGAGACAAATTACGGTCATATCTCCAACGGTCAGGGATACAAGCGTTAATTCACTATCCTATTCCACCTCATAAACAATCAGCTTATCAAGAGCTTGCAAATCTATACTTGCCAATTACCGAAACGATTCATGATCAAGTATTGAGTCTTCCACTTAATCCAGTTTTGACTAATAATGAAGTAGATTTCATTATTAGCATAATAAATCAATTTCAATGAACCTAATCAAAACATCATTTTTATCTGCCGCTGAAACAATAATAAAGCTTGCTTCTGGATTTGTCATTATTAAGTATATTGCACTTACTGTGGGGCCTGAAGGTGTTGCTTTTTGGGGGCAATTCCAAAATTTTTTTTCGGCGGTATTGCTTTTAAT
>CAISKC010000245.1 GCA_903885895.1 uncultured Legionella sp. | reverse complement strand
TGGGAATTTACAGCAAAATTTGGACTTGACCCGCTTTAGCTGGTAGTTATGGTGGTAGTGATAGTATGGGATCTACTTCTGGAAGCGGTTCTACGCAATCATCTTCTACTAGTGCTGGGCAAGCTTCGGGGTGTAATGCAGTTGGTAGTTGGCAGAAAAGTTGCAGTGATGCTGTATGTACAAATGGAGTTTTAACGGCAAAATGTGATATGGGTACTTTGACTGGGCCTAGTCTTGATGTTACCAAATGTCCAAAGAATACCGCCGGTCAGTACGAGGTTAGCAATTGCAATGGAAATTTAGTTTGTGGATCAGTTGCTTGTTCTTGCGCCAATTCCAGATCTAGCTGTCCAGCTGCTCCTGCGCCTGCGCCTGCGCCCTAAAGTTGTGCCCTTATTGTAAGGATACCCAATTAAAATAATTGGGTATCCTTAATTTTTTATGTGATAAAATTTATATGCTCGTGTCACATCCCCCGCTCAATATATAATCTCTGTTCTGTTGCTGAATTCCAATCCCCGCGTAGTGGATGTCCATTGCTAACATGGGACCGCGCTAACTCTATGGACGTATTCTCGCTTAGATGCGAATGATTTAGCTCTTATGCCAGTGATTATTTTCCTGCTAATCACTTTAGACTGTAATAAACCATTGCGTCCACCACCAAGTCTGTGTATAATCGCCTACAGTTGATGCGGGGTGGAGCAGCCTGGTAGCTCGTCGGGCTCATAACCCGAAGGTCGTAGGTTCAAATCCTGCCCCCGCTACCAATAATTTAAGACCCCATTTATGGGGTTTTTTGTTAATTGTAGGACCGATATGAGTCAAACTGACATTGAACACGTTTTGCGCCCCTGTATTGAAGGTATGGGGTATGAGCTTTGGGGTTTCCAATATTTGATTCAAGGCCGATACGCGCTGTTACGAATATTTATCGACCAGGCATCAGGCATTGGTATCGAAGACTGTGAGAAAGTCAGCCGACAAATCTCGGCAGTATTGGATGTTGAAGACCCTATTTCTGGACAATATAGATTAGAAATATCTTCTCCCGGCATTCCTAGGCCGCTGTTTTATCCTGAGCAATATCAGCGTTATATTGGAGATGTGGTCGAAATTAAATTATCTAAGGCCATTAACCAAAAACGCAAATTTACTGGTAACATAGTTTCAGCTGATGAGCAGAGCTTGGTCCTCGACCTGGAAGATGGGTTGGGTCGGCAGGATTTTTCTTTTAACGCGATTGTGAAAGCACATTTGACATCTAAGTGAGGCGAATGATGAGCAAAGAATTACTGTTGGTTGCTGAAGCACTTTCTAATGAAAAAGGTGTGAGCAAGGAAGTTGTCTTGAGCGCCATTCAAGCAGCATTAGAATCAGCAACTCGTAAGTTGATTGGTCAAGAATTTGGGATTGAGGTCATTATGGACCCTCGACTCGGTGATTATACGACAACTCGCTATTGGGATGTTGTGACCGATGAGGACCTGGAGTTCCCAGATCGACAATTAACGGTTGAGCAGGCTCAAGAAAGAAAGCCCGACGCGCAATTAGGTGATCGTATTGAAGAAGCGGTCCCATCTATAGAATTTGGGCGTATTGCGGCACAAACTGCACGGCATGTTATTTTTCAAAAAATTCGTGAAGCAGAACGACGCATGATGGTTGAGCAGTTTAAAGCCAAAGTGGGTCAGTTGGTTTATGGTACTGTTAAAAAAGTAACGCGTGATAACATTATTATTGATTTGGGTGGCAAAGCCGAAGCATTTTTGGCTCGGAATGATATGCTGCCACAAGAAATGTTCCGTCCTAATGATCGTGTTCGTGCTTATCTATATGATATTTTGGAACATGTTCGTGGACCACAATTACTGATCAGCCGGACTTGCAAAGAAATGCTGATTGAATTGTTTCGGATTGAAGTGCCGGAAATCGGCGAAAATATTATTCAAATTAAAGCAGCAGCGCGGGAACCTGGTAGTCGTGCCAAGATTGCGGTCAAAACCAACGATGGTCGTATCGATCCAGTGGGTGCTTGTGTTGGAATGCGGGGCGCGCGCGTCCAGGCCGTATCCAGCGAATTAGGTGGAGAACGTGTCGATATTATTTTGTGGGATGACAATCCAGCGCAATTAGTGATTAATGCCATGGCACCCGCAGAAATTTCTTCGATTGTAGTTGATGAAGATGCGCATGTGATGGATTTGGCGGTACACAAAGATCAATTGTCGCAAGCGATTGGGCGTAATGGCCAAAATGTTCGCTTGGCAAGTCAATTAACCGGTTGGACTTTGAATGTGATGACTATTGAAGCATTCGAAGGCAAAACACAAGAAGAATCTTCCAAAACCATCAGCTTATTTGTTGATACATTGGGTATTGATGAAGAAATTGCTGGCTTGCTCTTAAGCAATGGGTTTTCCACATTAGAAGAAGTGGCTTATGTACCCAAAGAGGAATTATTGGCGATTGATGGATTTGATGAAGAAATTGTCGAAGAATTACGTAGCAGAGCCAATAATTTTCTGTTGACGCAAGCCTTGGCATCGAATGAACATACGAGTCAACAAAACCTTGATTTGATCACAATGCAAGGTGTAACGCCTGAATTGGTCGCGCAACTGAATACAATCGGTGTGACTAATATGGAAGAATTGGCTGAAAGTTCGGTTGACGAATTGATGGCTCTGGCATTTATGACGGAAGAACGAGCAGGCAAACTGATTATGAAAGCGCGGGAACCATGGTTTGCAGAAGATGATTCGGCGCAGTAATCCTGTGTTATTTCGGACACGATCCTAAAAGGGGATAAGAGTATGGCGGATGTAACGGTGAAACAATTGGCTCAGGTGGTCGGGATTCCTGCTGAGCATTTATTGATTCAGTTGCAAAAAGCGGGCATAGCAATTACGAATGAAAATGATACGATTAATGAGCAAGAGAAATTGACATTATTAAATCATTTGAAAAGCGGAAGTTCTACAGAACCTGTTGTGAAGGGACAGATAACACTGCGGCGTAAATCTGTGTCACAAATGCCAACCCATGACGCTAATAGTGGTAAAACCATTAATATTGAAGTGCGTAAAAAACGAGTATTCATCAAACGTCCTGCTGTTGAAATTGCGAGCGGCGAAGAGGCTGCGTTAGAGTTGACTGGTGAAGAGCCATTGAATGAAGCTGTGCTAGACGGTGCAGATACTTTGGTTGCATCTGAATCACCAGTTGTATCAGACAGCGATGCTGAAACGGTATTGCCTGAATCACAAATAGGTCTTGAAACACCGACTGATGTGGTCGCAGTGCCAGTCAGCGTAGAAACTGTACAGCCAAAAAAAGAAGAAGTGAAATCTGAGAAAGACAAGCATGCTAAAAAGAAAGTAACCCCTGGTCGTGACGAGAGTGAAGCGTCTAAGTCTGAAGTCAAACGCGGTGCCGGGCTGAAACAAAGCAAGAGAAAACAAAATCTGTTCTTACAAGAAGACGGTGACAGTGATCAATATGCGAAACGTCATAAATCTAAAAAACGCAGACCTGAAAAATCGGATAAATATCGTGAGGCAGAAGAAGCCTTGACCCATGGTTTTGCGATGCCTACTGCACCGACCGTGCACGAAGTACTGATTCCAGAAACGATTACCGTTGCTGAATTGGCCAAACGGATGTCAGTGAAAGCAGCAGAAGTCATCAAAGTGATGATTGGCTTAGGTGCTATGGCGACCATCAATCAAGTGATTGACCAAGAAACCGCTATTATTGTCGTGGAAGAAATGGGCCATAAGGCAAGAGCTTTGCAAGAAAATGCGGTTGAGCTGGATTTGAGTGAAGCGACCAACAAAGGTGGTGAGACTTATCCGCGTGCACCAGTGGTGACTATCATGGGGCATGTCGATCACGGTAAAACTTCATTACTCGATTATATTCGTCGCACCAAAGTTGCAGCGGGTGAAGCAGGCGGGATTACCCAACATATTGGGGCTTATCATGTGAGCACATCGAAAGGCGATATTACATTTTTAGATACGCCTGGTCACGCGGCCTTTACGGCAATGCGTGCTCGTGGTGCGCAAGCAACTGATATTGTGGTCTTGATTGTTGCAGTAGATGATGGGGTTAAACCTCAAACACTCGAAGCAATTCAGCACGCCAAAGCAGCCAAGGTCCCTATCGTAGTTGCAATCAATAAGATGGATAAACCTGGTGCTGATACTGATCGTGTTATGACAGAATTGTCTAATCATGGCGTGAATTCAGAAGCTTGGGGTGGGGATACGATGTTTGTCCCAATTTCTGCACGTACTGGCGCAGGGATCGATCAATTATTAGATGTTATTTTGTTACAAGCAGAAGTTTTGGAATTGAAAGCTGCGCGTGATGGTGCTGCCAAAGGGGTGGTGATTGAGTCGCGTTTAGACAAAGGACGTGGACCTGTTGCGACTATTTTGGTTCAGCATGGTACTTTGCGCAAAGGCGATATTCTTCTAGCTGGATTTCAATATGGTCGCGTTCGCGCCCTGGTTGACGATGCTGGGCATGTAGTTGAAAGCGCTGGTCCTTCTATGCCGGTCGAAATTCTAGGTTTATCTGCGATTCCACATGCAGGTGATGAAGCGGTTGTGGTGACAGATGAAAAACGTGCACGTGAAGTGGCTTTGTTCCGACAAGGCAAATTCCGCGATGTGAAATTAGCCAGACGCCAAAAATCGTCATTAGAAGGTGTGTTTGAGAATTTGGCGGCACAAGAAGTCAAAGTATTGAATGTCGTGTTGAAAGCCGATATGCAAGGTTCGGTGGAAGCGATTGCAGATGCTTTAGTGAAACTGTCTAATGAAGAAGTTAAAGTAGCTGTGATTGCTAGTGGTGTTGGTGGTATTACGGAATCCGATGTTCATTTGGCGATGGCCTCTAATGCGCTTTTGATTGGATTTAATGTTCGTGCAGATGCAGGTGCAAAACGCCTTGCGGAAGTGGAGTCTGTTGCACTTCATTATTATAGTGTTATTTATGATATCGTCGACGAAGTCAAACATGCTTTATCAGGTATGCTTGCGCCGCAATTTAAAGAAGAAATTGTCGGGATTGCTGAGGTTCGTGATGTATTCCGCTCTCCAAAATTAGGCGCTATTGCAGGTTGCATGGTGATGGAAGGGGTGATCAAACGTAATAATCCTATTCGTGTCCTACGTGATCATGTGGTGGTTTATGAAGGCACTTTGGAATCGTTGCGGCGTTTTAAAGACGACGTGAGTGAAGTGCGTCAAGGTATTGAATGCGGTATTGGCGTTAAAAATTATAACGACGTCAAAACTGGCGATTTGATTGAGGTTTTTGAAACCATCGAATTGAAACGAGAGCTCTAATGGCGCGAGAATTTAAGCGCACAGACCGCATTGCACAACTTTTGCAGCGGAAATTAGCTCTTTTGATTCAACGAGAAATCAAAGATCCTCGTTTGCCTGGGCTGATCACAGTGTCTTCCGCTGAGGTCAGTAAAGATTTGGGGCACGCAAAAATATATTTTACAGTCTTTAATGGCGATCCCATTGTGGCGCAGACTGTTTTGAATAATGCTGCTAGTTTTTTGCGTTCGGCAGTGGCGAAAGATCTATCTTTGCGTACGGTACCACAATTGCATTTCGTGCACGATAAATCAGTAGAATATGGTGCACGATTAAGTCGTTTGATTGATCAAGTCAATCAGAGTTCAAAAGATGAAGACTCGGAAAACCTCTAATATTCACGGTATTTTGCTGATTGATAAACCTCCTCTGCTGACTTCCACTGCGGTTTTAAAGCGTGTGAAAACATTATTGAATGCGCGCAAAGCTGGGCATATGGGCTGTTTAGATCCTTTGGCTACTGGCATGCTTCCTATTTGTTTTGGGGAAGCGACCAAATTCGCGCAGCTTGGCCTGGAAGCAGATAAATGTTACGCAGTGAGTGCGTGTTTTGGGGTCACAACCAACACAGGAGATGCACAAGGTGATGTGCTGCAGGTGGTGGAAAATACGACCATTACTCAAGAAGACATCATGGCGCAATTACCTCGCTTTATGGGAAATATCCAGCAGGTCCCACCTATGTATTCTGCTTTGAAATTTCAAGGTAAAAAACTATATGAATTGGCGCGTGCTGGCAAAGAAGTGCCGAGGCAAGCACGAGCTATCACTATTCACCAATTTGAGATGACGCACTGTGCTTATCCGAAGGCACAATTTATGGTGCATTGTTCAAAAGGGACCTATATTCGTTCGTTGATAGAAGATCTCGGTGCTGCGTTGGGTGTGGGTGCGCATGTCACACAATTGCGACGTTTGTATACCGCAGGATTTGAACAACAACGCATGTATCCTGTCGATGACTATGCTGCATTTTCTACAGAAGAGAAATTGAATTGTTTGTTACCGATAGATATATTGCTTGAGCATCTTCCGATCATGACATTATCTGCGGATGATTTGCATCAATTATATCGAGGGCAACCCCTGGCGTTGGCTTGTACTTCGGTGGAGGGTAGTCACCGTTTGTATGATGAGCAACAACAATTTCAAGGACTTGGAGAATGGGAACCCACGACCGGTTTGCTGAAAGCGAAACGTTTGCGGAGTACAGAAGGATGATCAGTGTCAATATCATTGGTGCTGGGGTAGTGGGCCAGACTATAGGTCATTTATTCGTCAAACATCAGATTGCTATGATTCAAGCTGTTGTCAATCAAACCCAGCATAGTTCGCAACATGCCATACAATTTATGGGTCAAGGACAATCTTATCCTTCGATAGCGGATTTGCCGCACGCAGATTTGACGCTGTTAACGGTTGCAGATCAATCTATTACAGCGATTGCGAATATTTTCGCTACTAATCCTAATCTGAAGCCTGGTGCAGTGGTGATGCATTGTAGTGGGGCCTTAACGTCGGCCTGTTTGGCGAGTTTGCATGCTAAACAATGTGTGGTGGCTTCCTTGCATCCTGCTATGAGTTTTAAAGATCCACAAAGAGCGGTACATCAATTTGCAAGGACGCCTTGTGCGTTGGAAGGAGATCCTGCCGCTGTATCACTGATTACAAGGTTATTTACTGTCATAGGTGCGGAGGTCTATCCGATAGAGCCGGAGAAAAAAGCTTTGTATCATGCTGCTGCAGTCTTTGCAGCTAATTATCCTGTGACAATACTACAACAGGCGCATGCTTGTTTCTTGGAGGCTGGTTTATCAGGAGCGCAGGCTAAACTTGTGGTAGATGGGTTATTGCATACAGTGATGGAAAATGTGCAACAAGTCAGTGAGCCGAAATACGCGCTGACTGGTCCTATTCAGCGTGGAGATGTGATGACGGTGCAACAGCATTTGCATGCCTTGACAGATCCCAAAGCTCGCGAATTGTATCTGAGATTGGCCCAAGAAACGTTGCAGATGGTATCTTTGGATGATGCAATACGTGAGGAAATGTATCGTATTGTAGTCTAGTCTAGTCTAGGTGAAGGCATAGCTGTAACTCAAATATCAAAACTTCTAAAATCTTGGTTATACGGCGTGTCGCCAAATATCAACAGACCTTAAATGAACAGCTTACTGGCATATATTAAAAATCTTTTCTATGATTAATACATAACTCTCCTGTTGAGAAACTGATGGATCATACTGTACATTTTCTTTGGTTTGGTGGTCCAATCAATGCTACTTCAGTGGAGACTATAAAAAAATGGGCTGAGTTTCTGGAAAAAGCTCAAGAAAAATCAAGAGAACAATTTAAAATTGCAGTTTGGATTGATTCGGAAGCAAGTACAGAGCAAGCCATTCATGAAACCAAAGT
Source organism: uncultured Legionella sp. (assembly GCA_903885895.1). Classification (GTDB taxonomy): domain Bacteria; phylum Pseudomonadota; class Gammaproteobacteria; order Legionellales; family Legionellaceae. The sequence continues at coordinate 1,353 of CAISKC010000245.1, read as the reverse complement.
TCGTCTAGCAAACATATCTAATGTTGAAATTGAATTCAGAGATATTTCTGAATTAAGAGAAGATAATCCGGAAATGCATCGTATTATTCGATACGAAATTGATAAATTAAATTCTAATTATTCGGCTGCAAGCGATGTAGGTCGTTATACCATTTTAGAAAGAGAAGGAGGGATGTATCTTGATACGGATGTCCATCCCCCAGAAGAGGTTGATATTTTTATTGCGGCTTGGGAACAAGAGAGGCTTTTGATAACGGAATGTGCAAGACGGAATACGAATATATCAAATTCTGATCTTTTAATTGCTACAGATGCGCATTTACCTTTGATTCAACAGCTCGTTCTAGCTATTTCAAACAATTATAGGACTTATCAAGTAGAGCCTTCTGATGATATAACTATGTTTGAATTCCTATCAGACTATCAATACCATCGCGCTGCAAGATTAATATATCAAACTTACACTGCTCGGGACCAAGAGACTATTTATATTCAGGCTATGAAGAAAGCAGGGCCTGATATGTTAAAAATACATGTTCTGGAAGAAGATGATACGGGTTTGACGTTGTTGCCAGGAGCAATGCCTCTCCCAACGAGCAGTTTGCGAGAATCTTTGGAAGTTGCGGGTACAGCTGGCTCATGGATAGGAAGACCCACAAACGCTTGTGATAATATTGACAAAGTAATTTCTAAACTTTCAAAATGTATTGATTTTGAGTTGGAGTATGTAGGGATTTTGCGCACGGATGACCATATTCAATCGGCTATTGAAGCCTTAGGTTATTATCCACCGAAAGATGCACAGGAGATAAATGTATTAATCGAGAAGATTATTGCATTGATTCAAGAGAAATTAAGCACAGAAAAGCAAGCTTCATTGGTGAAGTGCTGTCAGCTAACGTTTAAATTTTCTCAAACTTTGGCATTATATGAAGACAATCATTTGCTGATTAAAACGGGTTTAACGCCTTTTACACCCGAGATGGCATTTCCAGATGCATGCGCATGCGATAGAATACATCAACCATTTGCAACACAACATCTTATTCTTCCTCATGACCAGAAATTGCGTAACGCACATTGTGATATAAGATATGCTCATAAAGATTTAGAGAAAGCAAGTTCGGATTTTCGTTCACAATTATTGCTTTTTTACCAGTCTCAGTATCATGACAATATGGTGGGGGGATTATTAACATTTACATCGGGCGAACTGAGTCATTATATTGAAATAGTCAAAAATATTAATACGGATGAGGTCAAGTCCAAATTTTGCTGTAAATTCCCATTTATCCGGCCCATCGAGTTAGTTATTTAATTAGCCATTTTGGTTATTTCAATCACATTTGTTTT
>CAISKC010000244.1 GCA_903885895.1 uncultured Legionella sp. | reverse complement strand
TGTAGAGGAATTTAGTGAACTCGAAGATCTTTAAAAACGCAAACGATACCAAATGTTACCTAAGAGTTCATGCCAAATCTCTCGTGTTTTTGTTAAACCTTCTCCCTTTGGAAAATAATCCAGAGGAGTTAAAGGATTTTTATAATGATATCCAAGAGGCACAGAGATAACTTTTAGCCCTTCTTTTTCAAAAATCATTTTTGATCGGGGCATATGCCATACATGGGTCACTAAGTAAATCGTATCAATCTGGTTTTGTTTGAGAATTTTTGCAGAAAACTGGGCGTTTTCTTGGGTGGTGTTCGATTGATCTTCAATCCACTTTACAGGTGTTTGTAGTTCCTTTTCTAGAATCATGGCCATCAGCTTCCCTTCCGGTAAATCTTCAGCCTTCACTTTATCTGGTCTACCCCCAGTCACTAAGATGGGCAAGTGTGTAACTTTAGCTAGTCTTGCGCCCGTACGAAGTCTAGTGATAGCCTCCGAGGAAACATCTTGATTTTGATACTCTGGGATCTCTTTTGCTCCCGCTCGAATACCACCCCCCAATATGACTATCGCCTGATGATTTTGTTTGAATGCAGATTGGCTTTTTTCTTGCTTTGCAAGTTCTGTTAAATTGATTGGCTGTGGCCAATGCATCCAATGATCACTGACCTGATAAAACCATTGGCTGAATGCAGTAGTACTTGTCATCCAAATCATCACTACAGAAACTCCAATCAGCGTTGTTTTTAACTTGCTTGGTTTCCTGAAAAAGATCAATGCAAATAATGCTAAGGCTATCCAGATGCTTGGGGGCATCAAAAGCTCAGCAATGATATTGCGAATGGCCCATGAGTATGTCCAAGTCTCATGCATAGACATAAGCCTGCTGATTGAATCTTAAATTAGGTTTAACTTCTGCCAAAGGTGTCTTCATAGCGCACAATATCATCTTCACCCAAATAACTACCTGACTGCACTTCAATGATTTCTAACGGGATGGTACCTGGATTTGTCAGGCGATGTTTATGCCCTAGTGGAATATACGTACTCTGGTTCTCTGTCAGAACTAATGTTTGTTCACCATTAATGATCTCAGCCGTACCTTTGACAACAATCCAATGTTCTGCTCGGTGATGATGCATTTGTAAAGACAGGCTTGCTTTGGGGTTGACTTGGATGCGTTTTACTTTGAATCTTGCGCCTTCATCAATACTGTCATACCAACCCCAAGGTCGATGAACTTTACGATGCAGATTCTTTTCTTCTCGCTTGAGCTTGTCTAATTGATCAACAATCTTTTTAACCGATTGGCTATCATTTTTGTTCGCAACTAATACTGCGTCCGCAGTTTCAATAACGATCATATCTGTTAATCCCACTGTTCCTATCAATCTTCCAGAAGAATGAATATACGAATTAGAGGTATTTTCTAAAAGAACATCGCCATGAGTCACATTATTTTGTTCGTCTTTTTTGCCAGTACTCCAAACGGCATCCCATGCACCTAAGTCACTCCAACCTGCATCGAGTGGAACTACATGGAGTTGTATCTTTCCAGGTGATTTTTCAATCACGGCGTAGTCAATGGAATCACTTGGGATTTGGAGGAAGCTTGCTTTATCAGGACGAATGAAGTTGAGATATCCACCCTGATCGACTAATTTAGCTTTCCATGCCTTGAGGGTGGTTTCATAGATGGTGGGGCTCAACGCATGAACAGCATTGATCCAAGTATTGGCCTGCAAAATAAAAATACCACTATTCCAAAGATAATTGCCTGACTCAAGATATTGCTGGGCAGTTTCTTGGTTGGGCTTTTCTGTGAATTTGACAACGTCAAATGAATGATTTTGGTTTTGATCACCCTGCTTTTGGATATACCCATAACCTGTTTCTGGATGGGTTGGGGTAACGCCTAATGTAACAATGCCACCCTGTGTTGCTTGATGAATCGAGTTTCTGATGGCTGCTAGCCACTCTTCTTCATCCTGAATCGTCTGATCACTCGGCATCATGACCATAATGGTGTTTTCTGTATACGTCTCTTTGGTAAATAAGGCAGCCATGGTTAATGCTGGAGCTGTATTTTTACCTACGGGCTCAAGAATAAAATCAGCTTTGAGATTGATCTCTCTTAATTGTTCTGCCGCCAAAAAGCGATGCTCTTCATTCGTAACAATAATAGGAGAATAGGCATGAATCGTTTCGTTAGCAATTTTGGAGGCACGTAATAATGTCTGTTGAAACAGGGTCTCTACACCAGCTAGGGAGAGAAACTGTTTCGGAAATCCACTTCTGGATAATGGCCATAATCTAGAACCTGACCCACCACATAAAATGACTGGAACAATATTTAACATAGGTATGATTTGTAGATTAGGCTAGTATTCAAGGGACTAAGGTTAAAAATAAATAACTAAAGAAAATAACCAATTGCACGATACCCGACAAGAGACTCGCTCTGCCTGTCGCAAGATTCATGATACCAACAATCATGGTCAGTATTAATAAAACCATACTCACTGGATTGATACCCAAACTTAGAGGCAGATCAAACCAGATCGAAATAATTGCCACTGACGGAATAGTTAATCCAATACTTGCAATTGCTGAACCGAGCGTTAGATTGAGGCTAATTTGGAGTTTATTCTGCAGAGCCAGTTTGATGGCAGTGATACCTTCTGGTAAAAGAACTAAGGCAGCAATGATTACTCCCAAGAGGGTCTTAGGTGCTCCCATCGCTTCAATTCCGGCTTCAATACTTGGACTGAGCATCTTAG
>CAISKC010000243.1 GCA_903885895.1 uncultured Legionella sp. | reverse complement strand
GACCTTATTGATAAATAAGGTCTATAAGTGTAAACCATGTACCCGGTTTCATTTGTAAAGTATCTGCCCGGTTGCACAAGATATTCATGACTCTTTATTCACCCTCGGGTTGAACCCAGGAAAGATAAACTTTGGTAGCATTCATTCAAATTCCCGGGTTACACTTCGTTCCACCAGGGCTACGCTTCAAACATTTATGCGTAAAAAATCTATGCAAACTTTAATTATCGATCATTACGATTCCTTCACATATAACCTCTTTCAGCTTATCGCTGAAATACAAGGCCGTGATCCTTGGGTTATGTCTCACGATTCAGAAGAATTGGCACAACTGGATCCCAATACGTATGACAATATTATCTTGTCACCTGGGCCTGGTCATCCTGAACATCCCCAAGATTTTGCTATCAGTAAATCAATGATTCTGCATAGTGATAAACCTATTTTAGGCGTCTGCTTAGGGCATCAAGGTATTTTTACTACGTTCGGTGGGCATATTGAGCGTGCACCTGTCCCAATGCACGGTCGCTTGAGTACCATCACACATCACGGGGATGCCTTATACCAGCACATACCCCCGTCGTTTCGTGTCATGCGTTATCATTCTTTGCTCTGCACAGGACCCATCCCTGCAGAACTTGAGATCACTGCTTGGACGCAAGATGGACTGATCATGGGATTACGGCATCGCTCAAGACCCATATGGGGGATACAATATCATCCTGAATCTATTGCTGGTGACTATGGAAGGCTATTACTCGAAAACTTTACGCATCTGAGCATGCAATATTATCAGCATCGTGACCTAAAATTGCCATCGCACCCTGCCTCTGCTTTCAAGATGCCATCCCAAGCGGTCAAGCCGCAAGTCGTCGAATCAACTATTTGGGAAATGCGCAGTCAAACACTTGCTTTTCATGGCGACCCAACTGATTTATTTCAAAAACTCTTTGCCCACCATACCACAGCAGTCTGGTTAGATAGCAGTCAAATTATTCCGGGCTTTTCACGTTTTTCTTATATGGGCGCCCCCCAAGGTCCTTTCGCTTATGCATTAACTTATGATACGCAGACCCGAATCACCACCAAACTGTGCAATGAGATCACCACAACGTATGCCATGAGTATTTTTTCTTATTTAAAGCAAGCTTTGCAAGAAATTAAAATCGTGACGCCCCCTGCTATCCCTTTTGATTTTCACGGAGGATTTATTGGATATTTGGGCTATGAACTCAACCAAGAAACCGCGCCCATTGTAAATGCCAAAGTCTCGCCACATCCTGATGCACAATGGGTGTTTTTAGATAGATTTCTCGTCTTCGATCATGTTGAGAACCTCTGTCATCTGTTCGTAATCACACCACAAGATCAGCCAGATACGAGTGAATTGTGGTTACAAACTATGCGCCACCAACTGCAAACATGCCGCCCTTACTCGCATACCATTACCATGCCTCATGCCGTACACGGCACGTGGATGCAAACACCAGAAACTTATATGACACGTATTCAAGACTGCTTAGATTTCATTGCTGATGGAGAAAGCTATGAAATTTGTTTGACCAATAAATTACAATTTACCCAGCAGGTCGACCCATTGCAGTTTTATCGCAATTTACGTCATTGTCATCCGGCACCACATGCCGCTTATTTAAAATTTGGTGAATTAGCCATTGCTTGTTCTTCCATGGAGCGCTTTTTAAAAATCGATCAAGCACGGATGATTCAAGCAAAACCCATCAAAGGGACTACGCCGCGTGGGCAAAGCCCGCAAGAAGACCTAGCGTTCGCTACGGCGCTGCGTGAAGATGAAAAATTCTACTCAGAACATCTGATGATAGTGGATTTATTACGTAATGACTTAGGTAAAATCTGCCAAATTGGCAGCATTTCTGTCCCAGATTTGATGCAAGTTGAAACCTATGCCACCGTGCATCAATTAGTCAGCCGGATTACGGGGCACTTAAAACCTGAGATGAACGTGGTGGATTGTATCCAACACGTTTTTCCTGGTGGATCGATGACAGGGGCTCCAAAAATCAGAGCGATGACCCTCATTAACCAACTTGAAACGCAAGCACGGGGTATTTACTCAGGCTCATTGGGCTACATCAGCCTCAATGGCGCTGTAGATTTGAATATCGTGATTCGTACTGCAGAAATAACACCGCAACAAATCAACGTCGGTGCCGGCGGCGCGATCATCGCATTATCTGATCCCGCAGAAGAGTTTGCAGAAATGGTGCTGAAAACCCGTGCAGTGCAAACGGCTTTGGGAATGACGGTAGAGCAAGAAACTTAATACGGAGAAGACACTCAGATTGTGTCAAACTCAGGAGATCCTTCGCGCAAAAACACGCGCTCTGGATCTGATGTATCCCCTCATAATTTTTTGTTATAAAGTAATACAAAAGGAGTGTAGGGTGGACAAAGGAGTGTAACGACGTGCTGAGGTATCTATCCAAATTTCAACCAAAATGTATTGTGATAAAACTCTAATGTTGGTTGACCGATTTAGAAAAAATGTTTAAATCTCCTCCGATCCGTTCGTGCTGAGGAGGCGCGTCACGAATACTAAGGTGTGGTTGTCAGGTCAACGCGCCGTCTCG
>CAISKC010000242.1 GCA_903885895.1 uncultured Legionella sp. | reverse complement strand
ATGGTTTTCAAAATAATAATATATGTTATATAGTTTGAGATAGATAACATACCTTATCTATCACAAACAGGACTTTTATGAAAAATGATGCCTTGAATTTACTGGATGTAGAAAACGGGAAAAATCCAAAGTTTGTGATAGATAAGATTTTACATCCCTTGAGTGAGCATTTTGATACAAATTCTTTGACAGCATGGTTAGCATTTTATTGTCAGGTTCATGTGAAAGGAGCTCCTGAAAAAACAGAGCAAGCCAAGAAAAAGGATTTGGAAAAGTTTATTTATTTTTTCCAAAACGAAGTAGGGCACGACCATGTGGATAATTGGACACCGGCTGCAAGTAAACAATTTCAAAAATCCCTTTGTAAGACGATTTTAGAAAAGTCTGGGAAAGGATATAAAGCCACGACTATAAATAGAACGATGGCCACCATCCGCCATGTTGGCCGCTGGCTTCATCAACAACGTCCATTAATGGCAGGGGATCCGTTAGCGCAAGTTAAAGATCTTCAGACCGATGCTCCTGATTGGAATGGAATAACGTCCAGGCAGTTAATGCGACTAAAGTCAGCCTGCGAGCAAAGAATTAAAAGTTGTAGTCGTAAGAATCAAAATCCATTGTTGGAGACGGCAGTATTTTATCTACTACTAGGCACGGGACTACGGGAATCAGAATTGGTTACCATAGATGTGCACCAATATCGTGATAAGGGACTGTATGATGTAATTCGTCACAAAAGTAAGCGGGTGACCGGAAAAATTCCTGTTCCTCAGGAGGCTCGTTTGTTTTTAGAGCAGTATCTATCATCAAGAGGAGCAGAATTAGAAGAGCCTTTATTTATAGGGCGCTATGGCGCACGTTTAAAAACCCTAGATATCTATAGAATATGTCAGCGCGTACTAAAACAGGCATTAGCTTACTTACCTGAGCAAGAAAGATTTCATTTTACACCTCATAAGCTGAGACATACCTTCTTAAAGAAGGTAACGGATAAGCATGGAGTGCATTTTGCGCAGGAAATGAGTGGGAATGTTTCGATTAGAGAAATATTTAGGTATGCAAAACCTAGCCAAGAGGAAATTCAATCAACGATAGAAGAGTTGTTTAGTTATTGAGCCAATTATTGGAGCTTGAAATGGTGGGATAATGACAAAAACATGTGTTTTGTGATCTTTAATTGGTCATAGTTTTAATTAAAGCTAGATATTATATAATTAAATTAGTTGACTGTTCCGCTGCTCCCAAAAAGCTATTGTAGAGTAATTAGGAAAGATGGATGCGCATTCATACGAATTTATTGAAAAGTGTATTTTTTATAGGTTTTCATGATCATGATAAGCAACAATATACTCCTATCGGAAGTGCAGTATATTTGTGTAACAATGAAGCAACTCAGGGGTATGTAGTTACAGCCGCTCATGTAATAAATGGACTAAAAGATCAGGGTGTTGCTGAAGTTGATATTTTTATAAATAGCCATACAAATAAAGTTTTACTTAAAAATGAAAATGGAGACAGCCAATACGCTCCTCCCAAGGCAATTTGCAAAACAGATATTAATGATTGGAAAATAGATGCTCACGATGAAACGGTAGATGTTAGTTATTATCCTATTAATTTTTCTGGGGAATTAATTGATAGTATTGCCATAAAATTTGACGCATGTATGGATGATGAGATTTTTAAAAAACAAGAGATTGGATTGGGAGAAGAGGTTGTTATCACCGGGTTGTTTCATCATCATTCTGGCAATCAAAAAAACATACCTATTGTAAGAGTGGGTAATCTTGCTTCTTTTAATGAAGAAAAGGTGAAAACCAAGTTAGGTTTAATGGATGCATATCTTATTGAAGCTCGTTCAATTGGTGGTATTAGTGGCGCTCCAGTATATTTTAATTTAGGACATTCTCGTTTTATTGATGGAGGAGTTAAACATATACCCATGATCTTTCAAAATGCTTGCATTTTTAATTTATTGGGATCAAGCTATGCGTCATGAAAAGATTACATATATCTCCAGAAGAAAAAGCGCATCTTGAAATGCTCCACGCT
>CAISKC010000241.1 GCA_903885895.1 uncultured Legionella sp. | reverse complement strand
TGACTGATGATGAAATTCAAGCCATTGAAAATAAGCTGAATCATCGGCCAAGAAAAGTGCTACAATACAGAACACCATTTGAGGTCTTCTATGCGGAGACTCACTCTACCGAGGGTGTTGCACTTCAATGTTGAAAGGGCGTTTGTTAAAAAGAATGGGCAGAGAATTAAAATCGGGCCCCTTTTTTTTAGAGGTATTCTTTTCGGCAGTTGCGCTGTTACATTCTGTTGCAAATAGCATTCCGATTATGAGTGCTGGTACGATTTTTATATAATGTTCTCTAATCATAATTATATTCGTCCTTGATAAGTGATGATTGAATGTATCTCCTATTTGAGTATATCAGAACTAAAAAATGAATCTAGTTGCGTGTCGTAGGCATAAAGTAGTGCAGAGAAATCAGGGATTAAGCCGGTAGTGCAAGGCCAAACTGTTGTTGGCTGAAGGCAATGCGTGCAGGGATAGGTTCGCGGCCTTGCGCTTGGGCACGATCCTCGATAGTCCGGTAGCGGTGAAGTGCGCCTTCTCTATTTGCGATTTGAATGTTCAATCCTGGACGCGCATTGAGCTCGAGCATCATGGGACCGTGGTCTTTGTCTAAGACAATATCGACACCGATATAACCTAATCCGGTTAATTCATAACAACTGGCAGCGATGTCTAAAATTTTGTCCCAATAGGGTATGGCAATCCCTTCAATCGGGTTTAACGTATCTGGGTGATAATCGATGGTATCATTATGAAAAACACCGCCTATTGTAAGGCCGTTGGCTAAATTCACCCCTACCCCAATCGCGCCTTGATGCAGATTAGCTTTGCCGCCGGATAGTTGTGTTGGCAATCGCACCATTGCCATGGCGGGGTATCCTAATAGCACGATAATCCGAATATCGGGCACCCCTTCATGGCTGACTTGAGCAAAGACGGGATCGACAATGACGCGCCGCTCGATAATGGCGTAATCAGCATTGCCGCCCAGGCTATAGGCCCCAGAAATCAAGCTGGACAAATGATAGGAGATGTCTTGCGTAGTGAGTAATTTGCCATTGATTTGGCGATAACGACCAAATACACGGTTGGTAATGACTAAGATCCCATCCCCGCCTGCGCCATGCGCGGGTTTAATGACAAAATCAGTATAGGGTTCTAATAATTGATCGATTTTTTTGATTTCATGTTCGGTTTCCACGGTGCCATACAAAGTGGGTACCGCAATGTTGGAGTTAAGTGCCAGGTGTTTGGTTTTTAATTTATCATCGACCAATGGGTAAAGTTTACGCCGGTTATAGCGCAATACATAATCCCCGTTTCTTTGGTTGATGCTTAACACGCCTGCTTTACGTAAGCGCCGATATGTACCGATGTCTAGCATGCTTTTTCTCGAGATAAAGCATTGAAGCGTAGTAATTCAAATAATCGATAGCCACGATATTGGCCAAACCACAAATTCAACGCCAAAATAACCAATAAAAGTTCAGGGAAAGCAAAAATCAAATATTGCAGAGGCTGATAGGTCATCGCAAAATAAGCAATGACTGCGGCAATCATGCTGCCGGAACCAGATTTAATGGCATCTGATGCGCCTCGCTCATCCCAAGAAATACACATACGCTCGATGGTCATGGTTAAAATAACCATGGGGAATAGTGCGGCTGATAAGCCGGCTTCTAAACCAAGATTTTGACTGATGATAGAGAGCGTCAGCATGAGCAATACCACCACCGTTAAGATCGCAGCCAATCTCGGTACCAAGAGTAGTCGCAGTTTTTCTAAATAAAAACGTGCCATAAGTCCCAGTGAAACCAATAAACTAAATAAACACACGCCTAAGATGACGTGGGTTTCGCGAAATGCCAAGGCAATCAACACTGGCATAAAGGTACCAAAGGTTTTGAGCCCAATAAAATTACGTAACAGTAAAATGATGAAGGCGCCAATTGGTAAAGTTAGCAGGATTTTATATGTTTCCTGGACATGAATAGGCAATTGCAGGGGAGAAAAGCGTAATAATTGGGATTCTGTTTGTAGGCCATGCGTTTTAGCGATACTGAGTGCATTGATAGGCGTGGGAGAAATTGTGAGGGAGAACTGAGCTTTTTTTCCTCCGACCACATCAAACATAGGCTCTGAGCCATACTGCCAGCATAAGAAGTTTTTAGGAAATCCCGCCGCCGCGGTTTTGGGGTTCAGATAAATCCATTCTTGTCCGTTGTAGACGCCAAGATACACAGCAATATTGGCTTTGTTCTGCTCTACCAAATGCAGGCCTTGGATGGTGGTAGCTGGTATTTTAGCTTGATTCAGGATCAAAGTAGCTGCATCAATCAAATGGACATCGTCAAATTGATTGCCAACTAATAATTTGGCATTACCCGATTTTTTATTCAGTTCAGTGAGTGTCGCTTGAGCAAAGGTTTGAATATCTGCGGAGACTTCACGCGCTTGTTTTGTGATAGCCATCACAGCAATTTTTTGATTATCATCTAGCAATGCAATTTTGTTGTGCGGGGGCTTACCCAGTACCGGTGGCGCGTTGTCTGTTTCCCGAACAATGGCGCGATAATATAAAGATTGTGATTTGGCCGTAGCCCGACGTAAAGACCAGACTACTTGGCGATTGTAGCCATTCAAACTGGTCGTAATCCCATAATTTTGTGCCACAAAATATTCATCAAGGATCGTAAAATTAGGTGGCAAATAAGGAATAGTAAAACTCGCTTTGACAGGTATATTGGTTTCTGATGTGAAATGTAGATTAGCCTCAATCATCCAACTGTTTACATTTTCAGTATCCGTCAAAGGAACATCTAAAACATGGTGGCGATAAAAAAACAAACTCAGGCCAGTAATAAGAAGGATGATAATGAGTCCATATAAATGTCGCTGTGTGGCAGTCATGATGCGGATGCCTTTTCGGTTTGAGGTTGATTTGGATCTGGAAGGGTATATTTTTTGCTGGGGTCAATCACGCCATCAAAAGCAATAATCGCTTCTCTGCCTAATAATAATGGATAAATGAAGCGCTTGCGATTGGTTAAATTCACGCGGATCATTTTTTCTGTATGGTCGATACGAATTGGCATGAGTACGACAGGGCGTTTGACGCTTTTACGTAACAAGGAGTTCATTTGATTTTCTCCTGTACGCATTTTAATTTGTACTTTGCCGACGTATTCGCATTGAAAAGCAATGTCCCCTTCTTTACTGGGTACAACAAAGCTTAGGTACGGTTTCCCATGCACGCGAATTTCAGTAATTTTGACTGCGTTTAAGGAGGCGGTTTTTGCGCCGGTATCCAATTTGGCGGATAACGTTAAATCTTGCTGCGTTAACGTGGCCTTTTCGATGTATCCGTAAACCGTTTTGGAATGATTTGCCATAGCTTGTCCGGCGCATAAAGACCAAAAAAGAAAAAATAGCGTGAAGAACCGCATTTACTCTCCCGGCGGTTGATAAATGTAAATGATCCTAACAGATTTTATGCTTAAGTCACAGTCTAAATGCGGTTGGGGTTATGGAAATATAGATACAATAAAAAAAAAATGCGGCCTTTGCTTTTTTTTGCTATAATTGCCGGCTCTTTGGTTAAATGGTGAGCATAATGCGATTGAGTCCACAGCAAAAACAACGATTAATAGGCAATGCCACGCAAGTTTATTTAGGATATTTGGCGCTAGATTTTAGTAAAACCAAACCGATCATTCGTTTGGCGAGTGTCGCTGCGCAAAATGCGGACCCTATTTCGCTTGTGGACTTATATCAGATAATGGCCCGCGAAAAGGCGAAGAGTATAGATGTTGTGATCGGTGGGAAGCAATATCAAGTCAATCTGCAAACAAATCACAGTCGGCAGTCAGTTTTGACCCTGCGCAGACCTATCGCTATCGTTACAGATGCGCCTGTGACAGTCCAAGCATTGGGACAATATACTGATGAGGAAATTGCTGCTGTGTTTGCTACGCAAGCATTTACGATGAGCAAAGCGCGTGACGGCTCTGTGGATGTGTCATTGTCATTAGAGAATAACCGCAAGCAACTCACTATCGGCGGTCGAGGTAAATTAGATCTTTATCGTACGCATTTGGTGACATTGCTGAACATCATTCATAAGCTGCAATCGGAACAAGACTTAAGTGCCTTGCTGGTGGCATTGGCCACAGGAACCGGTAAGACTTTTGTGCAGGCATTATGGATGGAAGTCTTATATTTGTCTGATGTGACGGCCATTTTTGCTGTGCCGGATGAGTTGGTAACGCAATTTATAAAAGATATGCGCAAATTGCTGCCGGATAATTTGGTTGAAGAGATTTTGACATTGCGTAAGGCTGATTCTTGGGAAACTGAGCAGGCTCAAGGGGCATTGCTTCATTTAAATGATCGTCCAGGGAGCTTGATTGTAGCAGATAGCCGACGTCTGATAGACGAGCATCATCAAGCTTTGTTAGCGGCACCCAGTGATCAAACTTTTTTAAGCGTGGATGAGCAACATTTGTTGATGGGTAATGAACGTCGCAGAAAACGTTTGTTGCAATTACCAGCGCATTTACTGTCTTTATTTTTAACCGCGACCCCGGATCAAGAGACGTATCGATTATCGGGTGAACGTCCGGTTGCGTCCATGTCAAGTCGTCAAAAGCAAGAGGCGGGTCAAGGACGTTTACCCAAGTATGAGACGATCGAAGTACCCTTTTTTAGCGATCTGAATCGCAGACATACGACAGGATGGTGGCAATGGCTGAAAAATTCCGTCACGATTGGCTTGCCGAATATGCTATTTCCAGAAATCAGTTCGGCGGCGCAATTTGCTATCGAGCGGTTGCCCTTTCATTTTCATTATGAAGCAGTTACAGCAGGCCAACCTGATTTAGGGCCACGTTGGAATTTGCATGCTTCGAGTGCGCGTAAGATTTTGACAGTGATTGATGACAATGAAACATTGGTCAATTTTATGCATTATTTACGCGATAACTCTACTGGATATCATCAACATATCGCGGGCCGTACACCCGAGCTTACTACCATGTCACACATTCAGCTTCGGCAAGGCGCGCAAGTTTATTCACGCGGTGCTTTTGAGCCAAATGGGATGCAGGATGTTATTCGATATTTTGGAGATAATGCAACGAATACTACACGGTTAGCGTCGGCGTTTGCAGGGGGGCGACCAGCGCAGCGTGATGAGCCTATCCCATTGTGGGGTGCTTATGAGTTAATTGCGAAAGAACGTGCAGCCGTATGGGGCGCAGCGAGTGCGCAATTGCCGGATGATGCGACCAAAGCTACGATGAAGAAAGTTGTGGATGATGGTATGGTTGCGCAATTAAAATCGAATATGTTCCATTATTTGATTGAATATGTTTTGACCGATCTGACTGGCTTAGATCAAATTAAGCTGAATCATATGCGTAAACATGATTTCCCGGGGTTGATGCGCTTGGTGCGAGACC
>CAISKC010000240.1 GCA_903885895.1 uncultured Legionella sp. | reverse complement strand
CTTAAGCAGGGTATTTATTTCTGGCATTGGATGTGTCATGACCTATATTCCTTCGTTTAAGTTATTGTAAAAGTGTTGATGTGTCTCGGCAGAAACGCGCCTGTCCGGTGTACGTTTCTGCCAGTGCATCAAATGCATGTTCAGTCGGAAAGGGTTGGTATTCTAATCCCTCCTTCAGAATGGATTTAATGGTTTTGTAATGAATACTATTGAACATCAGTGCTCGGTGGCATGCGGCATCCAAGCGTGCGCTACCATATTTTTTGTTTAAGCTAAGTATTCCTTGTGCTGCGCGGAGATAATCAGTCACTTTATCTGTCAACAAAATCGTAATCACTTGCTTGCAATGTATTCCTACACTGCCGGATTGTTCTAAACACCATGCAGCATCCTGCATAGCATATGCGCTTGCATTCGGAGGAAGGTGGGCGTCGATGGTATGCTTAGTTCCATGCACAATTAACCTTGGATGAACCGCAACCAATGTATGTTCCTGGTATATCCGGACCGTTGTCTCCGTCGCTCGAAGCCATAATATTTCTTGAACCAATTGATATGGCGCTGAATACCGGCATTGCAGATACATGACATGACAATCATTATGAAGCTTCACTTTTTCCCATACTGCACATTCAGGCGGGTTATCTGGCAATGGTTGCAATAACAATGCCTCGGTCTGAGTGAATAACGTCAGCGGCTTAGCACGCGTTGTGCCGTGGATACGATTACCGGCTTCTGATAAAACCCACTGTATTAATTGCTGGTTACCATTGGCCAAGCTCTTAAACTCACGTAATGGAACAAAGTTGTTTTTTACATACTTTACGCCTGATTCAACACGGCCTTTTTTTTGTGGGTCTCGTGGTGGGCAAGCCGAAATCATAAACCCATATCCTTCTGCATAATCAGCATAGGCTCGTTGCACAACAGGGTCGTAATAACAGGCTTTGGTGATAGCGCATTTTGCATTATCAATGATGATTTTTTTGGGAACACCATTAAAAAATTCAAATGCACGGCGATGACAACCAAGCCACGTTTCAACATCCTGATGCAGGACTAATTCCGCGTACATATGCCGACTCCAACCCAAGACCATAACAAAAATCCAGGTTTTAGTGACTTTCCCGGTTACTTCATCAACTAATTTAGGTCCGTAACCAAAATCAACCTGTGCGCATTCACCTGGTTTAAATTCCAAAATAGTCGTAACAGCTGGTGGCAAATTGTCTTTGGTCTTTTTTACAAAGCGCTGTACGGAGTCATAGGAGCCTTCAAACCCGTGCTGGCGCTTTAATGCAGCGTGTATCGTTGTGCCCTGAATGCCTTGTTGGCACCATTCTTCAATTTGTTTGCTGTAAGGTAAAACAGAGGATTGCGTTACCTTTGCACTGGGTATCGGTTTAAAAAAAGTAGCTAAAACTTCATCCGCAGGTATCTCTTTTTTGATATCCAACCAATTTTGTTGGACTGCAATTTTTCGAACGGCCCGTATCTTTTTGCGGTTAGCTAATTTTGTCTGCGCAATGCCTCGTATTGTTTCACCCGATCGTAGACAGACAATAATTTGACGAATTTCATACATTTCAAAACTTCTCCTAGCCATGAGCAATTCTCCTTGAT
>CAISKC010000239.1 GCA_903885895.1 uncultured Legionella sp. | reverse complement strand
GTTTAACGGAAGTTTGATATGCCAAGTGGGTCCATTAGGGTGCGGTTACCCTGGGTCCATTAAGGTGCGGTTTTGGTGGGTCCATTAGGGTGCGGTCGGAAAGGTCCCTTTGGGGTGCTGATTAACAACTTTAGGACTTGATCGTCAAAATTACATTTAGTGTTGTTTTTATGATAAAATAAATCATTTATTTATTATATAGAAAATTTATGCAAAACTATTCAACCTCCGCTGTACTGCCATTTGATGAACAAGAAGATAGCACTACCATTCAACAACTTCCTAATAGAAAATTTATGCAAAACTATTCAACCTCCGCTGTACTGCCATTTGATGAACAAGAAGATAGCACTACCATTCAACAACTTCCTACAGATCCTATTGAAGATAACACGATGGTAGCTAATTCTGCTGTAGCATTTCAAACATTAAAAATAATCACTGTTGCTTTGTTTGCCAGCGCATATTCGTTATCTTTACCTATTTTAATTATAGTAATGGAAAATGAATTTGGAACTCATGAAAATAGGTCCCTAGAGCAAAAAATTCTTGCGCCACTTGTGCCTTATTTATTTTTGGTGGCATGTAATTCTTGGCTTACTTGGAATAATATTGGTCATCGTATGAATGGCCGCATCGACACCGATATACAAACGCCTGATAATACGTTTGTGCAAGCACCTTATCATATTCTAATCGGCTTAATAGCCAATATTCCCAGTTTTACCAATGCCTTTTTAACGGTATATGCGGGGCTGTCATCAGTACCTGCCCCACTTAAGATCGGTGCAGCAATTTCTGTGGGTGGACTTAATTATACGACAGATTTGTATACAGACGTTGTCGCAGCCTTCCGTAAACACGTTGAAAACAAACAAGCTCAAAACCAAAAAACAGCTCCCTTTTTCAAACAAAAATATGCCAAATCGCTAGACAAACATGCCTTATTGTTTGGAAAAATTTTGCGTGAATTGCTACCAATTGTCCGTGGCATTCTTTGGACTAGAATTACAACATTAGGACTTGCCTCTACACTTTCTTCAGCGATCGGAGATAATGCCGTCGCAAGCATTAATCCACCCATAGGAATTATGGTTTACTGGTCTGTAGCTTATTCCACTAGGTTTGATCTCATACAATTTGGAGATAATATTAAAGCCGCAGGTAAAACATTTGAGATAGAAAATATAGCCTCATGCTCACCCAATACCCTAATTAGATTAGCAGGCAAAGTCAGTAATGGACAAATTCTAGTGGATATCTTAAAAAAACTAAAGTGTTCGACTCGCACAAGCGTCAACATTACGCTAGCATTTTATGCTCTTGGTGTCATAACAATCTTACAACAAGCATTGCATACTTACGTGAGTAGCGCGCATTCAAATTCCGATTCTAATGAAGTTTTACTTGTGAATTATTGCATAGGTGATGAACAAGCAGCGCAGGTAGCTCCGAAATTTGAAATAGCCATGGCGAGTGCTGCAGTAACATTGGGCATAATAGGTACCTTTGCCAAATCAGCCATTTTGCATAAATATTCTATAGATAGAGAACAAAGACCTCCTCAATTTGATGTGGGTAATGACGACAGCATAGAACCTATTGAACGCGCTATCTTAGGTTAGAGCGCAAAGATTACCATTATTAAGTGGGCAAGTTATCTCTTTGATTACTTATCAAAAAACGACCGTTTTTTGAGAGTAAATTTCTCGTCATTTCCTAATTTGCAAAAGTCGTTATAAAACCTGAGTTTTTGGACTTGTGGTTTTTATCAAAAACCCATATCATTATCTACTTATCAAATACTCATTTAAAGTTGGATTTATTGATAAAATCATGAAAAAATTAATTGGATATGCCCGGGTGAGTACAGATGATCAAAATTTAGACTTGCAGATCGACGCGCTCATTCAAGCCGGG
>CAISKC010000238.1 GCA_903885895.1 uncultured Legionella sp. | reverse complement strand
ATTTGGTAACGCTTACAAAGCGTTGCCAAATTATACTCTTGTCTTAACCAATCATTAATGAACATCAATTTTTCTTCGAATACCTTTGTCTCTTGCCATACCATGCTCATAGCTCCACCTTATTTTTTTAAAAGTGTAAACCATGTGCCCGGTTTAATGTGTAAAGAGTGTACCCGGTTTGTACCCTACGGGCACCTTCTCTCGCAAGAGGAGAAGGCAGTTAAATTAGCTTCGTCGGTACCTTACCAATACCTGATTTTTTGCAACAATATCATTTTCATCCCCATGTATAGTCTCTACAGTCAACTCTTCTCCATCGTCATCAGGTACTGTGACAAGATGTTCCATTTTCATGGCTTCTACCACCACTGCTGTTTGGCCTGGCTTCACTTTATCGTCAGGTTTCACCTTAAATAGTAACAGTTTGCAGGACATCGGTGCGCCACTCTCTTTTTTAGGATCTGTCACCCATTGCACGACCTTTGACGCCGTCGATTGTGCATTGGGATTGATACCAGACGTTCTAATGATATGACCTTGCAATTCAAAATCAATATCTATCATCCCAGTATCAGGATTGGGTTGGATTTTCAGGATCGTAATTTTTTCACCTTCCATCTCAAACGAATCACCCAATTTTTTGTTAGGATCATAAACAAATGCGGGCGCATCCATCATCACCGTCATATTCCGCGCACCGTTTGCAAGTTTTGAATGATCACGACGTTGTAACGCGGTCAATGCAATCTTATCAAACATATAATAAGTCATGATGACTTCATCGGTTACAGGCGTGTTGGGCAACAACGCTTGTAACATCTTACGATCCGCCTCTACATCTAAAGACTCATCTAAGATCCTTTGATCATGATTGGAATCCAACGGAATTCCATGATTTCTCAACAATTGCTCTACGATATCAGGACGCGGTAAGAGTGTTCTCCAATCAGCGAACCAATAGAGAATTTCATTTGAAATTTTCAATTTACCGCCTTTCTTCAGATAGGCGTGAACCGCTTCGATGGTTTTAGGTTGAATATCGTCATTCATTCGAATGGCATAGATACCTTGTTTCTGTGCTTCAGAATAAGGCGTCACAGGCGTACCTAATCCAAACAAGTCTACTGCTAAATTTAAAAGCGCAGGAATCTCCTCAACCGGAATCCCCTGTTCCACAGCATCCTTAATATCAGAAGAATTGGTACCGCCAGCCCATCTTGAGAGCGGATCTTGAATATCCTTAGTAATGTCTTGATTATTAAAACGCGACGGCAAATTCAATATCATAAGCACCCCTGCGTTATAAGCCGCTAAATGCTCGCGTTCCTCTTGTGTCATATCCAATGTCTCAGCAAGGATTTGATTTGAATTATGCGATCCAAGCCCCTCTGGCACCGAATCGATAATTAACCAACGATACCCCGCTTCTTGACATCTTTTGAAAGCGTCAGCCGCAATATGTGCCGCCAAATCATTGAAGTTGTGATTGTGGACATGAATAATCGGTTGTTCCAGGCCGTATGCTTGAAATGTTTGCAGAATCACTTTCACCATTGTTTCAATGACATCCGCATTCCATTGTGGTCCCTGACCTGGATTTTTAATCCGGATCCGATACAAGGGTTTACCTTCTTTTTGAAATAATCTAATTTGTCGTACCACCCAACCTTTGAATTGCTCTAAGGTAAACCGTGGATCCCACGCAAAATTGGGCACCACAGGGATATTGGCTTGCAATAATATTCGCGTACTGATATCAGATTGCTCGTGATTGCCGGCATGAAAACTATTCGGCTCCCAAGGCAGCATCGTGTCATCTGACTCCCACCCATAAGCATTTTTAAGAATCTTATGTAATGTTTTGGCTACAAATCTTTGTTTCTCGACAGATTTGATACTCAAACCATTCATGAATATGGAACGCATTAAGGAATGCACAGATAAATTGGAAGGGTTGCCGGCAAGCAGAATAGCCAACCACATAAACGTGCGGACTTCTCCTGCTTGAAATTGCGCGCCCCCTATTTCATTGCCCACAATAATACCGGAACGTGCGCCATGCGTCTCAATCAGTTTCGTCAAGGATTTTTGGATCATCGCGGCTTCTTGATCCATCATGCTCTGAAGCACATCTCGGATCACCGAAACTGTGCCACCACCATGCTTCTCCAAATGCCCTTGTAAATCAGGAATGAATTTAGCGTAATCTTGGTGAATTAAGAATCGCGAGAAGGGCGTTTCAGCTGCTGTATTAAAAACCAAGCCTGCCATGAGCTGCTTATATTCTTTGAACTGTAATGGCGTTGGATATGAACGACCTTTCACGCTTTCTTTCGTGCGATACCCATCCGTAATCAGCGGGGGAACCGTATAAACCAAATTTTCCACGAGACGTTGCATTTTCCCTTTGGCAATCGGTGGATTGGCAAGGACAGAAAACGTTTGATTACATCCTAATTGGCCAGCCCTAAATCTGGGATCCAACGCCAATTTACCATATAACTGACAATAATTATTACTGGTATTCGGACCATAAAATTGAAACTCTTGCGCAAATCTTACTTGTTTATCACAACATTCTTCCCAGGTCTTAGCATGAATCAATGCACGTCCGCGTTGCACATCCCCATCAGGATAAACACGACCTTTGACATAAGTGACATCGATCCCATTGGGCACAAACGCACCATCAATGTGTGCATGACTAGGAAACTCCATCCCCTTTTCAGTCACGTCACCACAAACCAATCGCATATGACCGATAATTTCCACCCCAGATGAACGAAAATCTTCGTCAGAAGGGGCAGGGTATCCGCATGAACGCATCACTTGCTCGGCCGTGGTATTTCTAGGACGGCCCTCTGCATCCACCACCAACCCTTCAATAGCTGGTGCCTCTACCTGGCGCCGCATATTGATTTCAGAAACATAATATTCGCAGTTCTTATCATCATCGATACTGATCAAAAATTCGATAGTACCCCGGTTATCATAGCCGGTAGTTTGAATCAATTGTTTGGCCGCCTCTCGGCATGCGTCATACACTTCTACAGGGATAAATACTCGACTCGCTGTTCTAGTAACCCCATACTCTCCCACTTTTTGGTAGTAAATATTGAAAAATACAAAACGACCCTCTTTTTCAATGCGCTCTGAACCATCGCATTCCAATTCTAATTGCAACAAAAGACGACCTGTGAAATCCAAAGCCTCTTCTATGTAAACACCTTCTACATTACCACCCGTGTCATTCACAATGCTCGTGATCACCTCACGAACCTGCTTAAGATTATTCATGTCATCGACTTTTTTACTACCGCGGCCACCCCCGCCATTCACATGCTTCAGAAAGACCGCTTTGCCTTTCAATTTAGGATCTAAGTTATATCGTTCGATAGCTTGCTCAGCCATCCTTTGCAGACATGTCGCTTTATCTTGATTCTTATCTGCTTCGAGCTCAACAAAATACGCCGTGGACACGCCCATTTTTTGACAGAGTCTTTTCAAATTTATTTTGTCTAGCAAAGCCATTTTATCCGGGCTAGCACCAATCCGTTTAAACCCTTTCGCCATCACAGCACGTGCCCAATCAGGGCTTTCGCCTTGTGCTGCCCAGATGTCATAAAATCCCACTTGACCGGCTTTCATTGCGGCACGTAATGCAGGATTCTTATCCGCCAGCATCTGGAACTGCTGCATGAAATGTTCGATACAATTAAATTTTTCAACCTCGATTACCAAATTCGCGCCCAATGCATGCTCTCTGCCTGCTTGAACAACATGAATCGTGGTCATGCCAGGCCATGGATCTTTTAAAGCATCTTCGGCTGTTTGCATGGCATAAAGAGAACGATTAAACAAAACCATGAACCGTAGGGGTGCTGGCGTACGATAGGGCGATACATACTTAGTCACAGGGACAACAGTGAGGGCGTGATTAACAGGCGCAACAGAAAGCGATTTTAAAATCGTGGCATTACTCTGAAGAATAGGTGATTTGAACTCTGAAAATGACGCGGTGGTACCCAACTGAGGCAGCGCTATATTGGCCAAAGCTGCAGGACGTCTTAGAACTTTGGTTCCGGCGCGTAGAAATTTATTGATCATAGTACAACTCCTTTGTAAAACGTTCCAATTTCACGGGCGATTATACCGACAATTGGAAAAAAGGCACTATGATTTGAAAGAAAACAAATTTGAATTAGGACGCTTCAAGCATTGCATTCGCTTCCTCTTGCGCAGCCAACCGCTTTAGGCGACGAACTTTGAGGCGGCTGCCTAAAACATTGATACCGAGTCCACAAATGATCAACCACGCAGCTGCCAGTTTCCATTGTTGAACAGGCTCATTAAAAAAGATATGGGCACAAAGAATACCAAACACAGGGACGAGTAACGTAAAAGGGATCACCGCCGCAATGGAATAATCCTTCAGGAGTTTATTCCAAGCACCATAACCAACCCAAGTTGAAATATACACAGTAAAAGCCAATGCCCACACGGTGGACAAAGACACGTGGGTTAAGCTCTGGATAATCAGATCTGGCCCTTCTAGATACAGACTCATTGGAATCAATAATATCAATGACACCAAGCTTCCCCAGGCAACCAAAGCGTAAGGTTCAACATGCGCTAGTTTACGAGAAAATAAATTACCCCCACCCATCGCCGCTGCCGCACCGATAATTAAAACAAATCCCACCCAAGACGCCGCATCCGTATAATTTACCCACACAACACCCAGTCCAAAAAAAGACACCACAGCACCCATAAATTGTAATGGACTAGGGATTTCATCTAAAAAAAGCGCGGCTAAAAACAAACTAAAAAATACCTGTGATTGGAATACGAGCGACGTCAACCCAGGTGGCATTCCTGCATGTAAACCAGCAAATAGTAGCGCAAATTGGATACCAAACATCAACATGCCATAACCCAAAATCAATTTAAAATCCGCTTTAGGTTTTGGCAAAAAGAATATCGCTGGAAAACAAGAAAAGAAGAACCGCAGGACGCATAATAGATATGGAGGTAAATCGGTTAGCGCCATCGTAATAAAGACGAAATTGCAACCCCAAATTGCTGCGGTGAGGATTGCCAGCATAATATGTTTCGCAAGCATTACAGATGCCTTTCAAATCTACAGATCTACAATATAGACGAGTATAGCATAATTTGCCCAATTTTTAATAATATTTGTCTTTTATTTAAAACAAAGCTTTTATTTTGGGCTTCGCGCAATGTATCGCTAAATCAATGATTTTTTTGGATTGCTCCACATCATCTGAAATGTGGCTAATGTCTTGTGTTAAAGTCATAAAAAATTGTGAACCCAACTCAGCTTGCTCCGTGTGCGACGGGTGCAAAGCCGAAACATGCACATAAATATAATGCAGCAGGTCTTTGTTAATTGTGATTTTGTTGGTTTCCGCATGCCGCTGACCATGACAGTCTCCAAACAACAACCATCCAGGAGAAACCTCTAATTGCTCAGCAATTTCTATTAATTTTTGTGATTCAGGAATAGCTTGTCCACGCAAATATTTACGACAAATTTGTACGGAATGTCCCGTTAAGTCTGCAAATTTCTGAATATGAACGCCAGAGGGAGAACGAGTAGAGCGGTATCCCTTTGCTAATAACGCATCACGCAGTCTCAGCGCAAACTGCTGATTTAAATCTTGTTT
>CAISKC010000237.1 GCA_903885895.1 uncultured Legionella sp. | reverse complement strand
CCGTTGATGTAATAATCAATTGTTACAGGCTACGGCGAGAACTATTCAATGAAATTATTGCTTCATTTATTGATGCGTTCATTCAAGACAAAGAGCATTTGAATCCTAAATTTCAAGCTGCTGTCAATGCGTAACTTCTATTAATTGTATACTAAGAGTAAATAAATATCTGTCATAGATGAACTTTGAGCGTTGCCATGGTAGCATCGCCCCAATTCCATTCACTTATTAACTGACAAGATGTCAAAAAATACCATTATTAATAACCCCGTGAACATTCATGTTCAAATTTCTAAAGCAGCAGAAGGGTCTTGGGAAGTAAAACCATCCTTAATCGCTTTCCCCACACCGAGGAAATCACACCCTAAAAATATTATATTTCTTCTCGATAACAGTGGCAGTATGCAACAAAATGGGCGACTAGAAAAAGTAAAAACTGCCGTATCAAATTTACTGGATAAGCTAAACCCTATTGATACATTCAGCATCGTGAGTTTTAATAATACAGCGCACTTTTGGGTAAAATACCAACAAGCTGCTCCGGACAATATTCGTCACGCAAAGTCTAGAATTCAGCAAATGACACCTGATGGTGGTACTAGCTTTAAAGCCGCATTCACTGCAATCAACACTCGAGAACTCTTTCAACCAGCGAATCATCCTACCGTTATATTTTTAACAGATGGTGAAGACAATCAGGGTTGCAGCGCTCATACTTTATCAGCACTATTTCCTAATAAAACGCTCCCACGTGTCATCCCCATCGGTGTTTGGTTAAGTCATCAGAATACCCTCTTGAATACACTGGCTACCTTAAGTCATGGCAAAGCCCTGTATATCAATGACGATAATCCAACCACCTATCAAAACGTATTTGACGAAGCATTTAAACAAGCAACAGAACACTCCCATGGTCCCACACAATTGGACATGCTTATCAAAGCAAAGACGGCAGCTAATAGTACATCGTTAGACATTACAAGAACCTTAAATCATATTTATTATGATGGCGCTTCCGCAACAAACACATCTCTATATTTCAACTCTCCGACACCGCCCGCTTCTTTGAAATTACGTTTTCGTTGTGACAACACATCATTACAAGTGGAACGTACACTCACACCCGCTGAGTGCCAAAAATTAACACACGGTCAACATCTTGATATCAATATTCGTGCATTCAAATGGAAAGACAATCGTTCCTCCAGTTGGATCTTCGCGCTTGGTTCCGTCATGATCGGACTAGCGGTGCTAGCAACTGTTGCCATGTTTATACTGTCTGCACCCCCGATCAATGTATGGCTATGGCAAACATTAGCGATGAATCTTTTTGCAGGTTTGGTAGGCTTGTCCTTATTCATCAGCGGCGTGATGGCTATTGCTAGAAAAACAATTTTTTTGCCCACAAAATTCTCTGCTGAGGCTGCGCAAGAAAACATGCGACAAACACCTATTGGCCAACAAGGGTTCTTTCCTCAACAGCGACCAAGGACACAAATTGTAGCAAACATCGCACTCGCAGCTGGCGGCGCTGCGTTAGGATATTTTGCTGGTACAACTGCCTCCGCAGCAAAGGCTGTGATCGCGACAGGCATCAGCCCCTCTTTGTTTATCCTAAGTTGCTCTGTTGCTGGCGCGATCGCGCTACTCCTACTGGCTTATGGTTGCACGCGACTTTATAACGCGTGTTCGAGCCGGCAGCCAACACCGCGCTTAGCATAAACAGATAGATTCATACCATTTAAAGATCCTTCTCCCCTTGATGGGGAGAAGGTGCCCGAAGGGTACAAACCGGGTACACTCTTTACACATTAAACCGGGCACATAGTTTACACTTTTAAAAAAATAAGGTGGAGCTATGAGCATGGTATGGCAAGAGACAAAGGTATTCGAAGAAAAATTGATGTTCATTAATGATTGGTTAAGACAAGAGTATAATTTGGCAACGCTTTGTAAGCGTTACCAAAT
>CAISKC010000236.1 GCA_903885895.1 uncultured Legionella sp. | reverse complement strand
CCCACACCACCACGATCCAAAACATTTTCTGCAATTAAGCGATTGACCGCATCCCTGACTGGAGTAAGACTAATCCCTAAATCATCAGCAACTTTTCGCAGAACAATCCTCTCGCCCGGTACAAAACGTCCAGCCAGCAACGCTGTCCTTAGGGAGTGATAAGCCCTGTCCCACAAAGTATTGCGGTCAATCGACTTGAGTTTTGAATGAATACTAGACATCGTTAATGATCTTTGCTTTATTTTTAACTGAATAATAACTTTATAAAAATAAATCACAACCGTTACCTCAACTAACTCCTATAAAGATCAAACCAACCCTTTTGGGAAGGCTTTTCTAGGTGAAGTTCTTAGGGCTTTAGGCGCATAACCTATTAGTAAACTGTGTAATGGAGCAAAACAGCGCCATAGGTACTACTTCCGATTGTTTTTCTTGAATTACTTACCGTTAAAAATTGGACGTCTCTTCTCAAAATGTGCCAACAATCCCTCGCTGTAATCCTCTGTAGACTCTAAAGGACGTCGCATAACTTGGTCTACTTTTACCGCCTCCTCAAAAGGAAGGTCTGCACCATCATTGATAGATTTTTTTATCGCCGCTAAACCCAGGGGGCTAGTCGTCTCAATTCCACTGACCAATTCATTTACTTTCATCATTAGCTCATCTTTAGCAATAACTGCGTTAATGATGCCTAAGTCAAATGCCTCTTGAGCGTCAATTCTCTTGGCCGTAAAAAATAATTCTTTTGCTTTTGCTTGTCCAATAATCCTAGGTAACATGACAGCCCCCCCGCCCCCTGGATAGGCGCCCAAAGTCATCTCTGGCCAGCCAAACTTAGATTCAGGGGTCGCTATACGTAAGTCACAATAAAGAGCTAATTCAAAACCACCACCTAAGCACCATCCATCTATAGCGGCAATAATAGGCAAAGGTGAGTTTCTTATAGCCTCATTCAAATGAAACAATGCTCGACTTTGTTCCCATTTTTCGTCAGCACTCAGATTGCGGCGCTCTTTCAAATCGGTGCCTGCACAAAATGCCTTTCCACCTGCTCCGCAAATAATAATTGCACGAATATTCTTATTTTTTTCTGCATTCGATACAGCAATTAAGAGCGATTTAGCCAATGAACTCGACATAGCATTCATTGCCTCTGGCCGATTCATCTCTAAGACTAGTGCACTACCGACAGTGGATTCTAAAAGAACAGTCATTTCAATACTTTCAAATTATCCAATATGAACTCTTATATTGGTTGCAACTGCAACTAACTCACCATGTTGATTATTACAGGTTACCTCTGAAATAATCTTTTTCTTTACCTTATCAATTGAGCTAACTTTATAAACGGTCGTAATCGTATCGCCAAAACGCACCGGTTTTAAAAAACGAACGCGGTCATAGCCTTGGGAAACGGTCCGTCCAAGATACATGCGAGCTGAAGCTGCAGACATAAAACCCAGCATTAAAGTGCCGTGAGCAACGCGCTCACCATAAGCTCCTTTTGACATAAATTCAGCATCTACATGATTCGGAGAAAAATCACCCGTAATCCCTGCATACAAATAAACATCAGACTCGGTAACTGTTTTGGTAAAAACAGAACTCATTCCAATCTCAGCCCGACAAAAAGGATCTTCATCTTCAGTAATGACTATTTTCTGCTCTGACATAAGCTCCTTTATTTAAAATATAAAATCAATTTAACCCAAAATATTCTTTTCACGAAGCTTCTCGATTTCATCTTTCCCGTAATTTAACCAAGAAGTCAAAACTTGATTAGTATGCTCACCTAATAGAGGGGGTGCGATCCAGCCCTCAGAAGATTCAAAAGCAGAGTATTTGACAGCAGGTCCAATAGTTGGAATTTTTCCATAAGTTGG
>CAISKC010000235.1 GCA_903885895.1 uncultured Legionella sp. | reverse complement strand
TGGTTTTAATTGCTCTAACAGATCCAAACTTTTAGAACGTGCTGAATCAAATTGGAATAGACTCAAATTTTTACCCTGATAAAGCCTCACCACATTTTTACAAATCAGACCTGCGATACCCACAATAGAAGCTATCGCTAGTAAATTCAAGAGTACGTTATAGCTATCCCAATCATCCTTATACTTTGCAATATAAGGCTGCATTCGCTCTTCCCAACGAGCGTTGAAATCCGCTTCCATCTTATGAAAAACTTTAAGACGATGCCGCGATTCTGGTAGACGCGTCACTTTATTTTGAAAATCCTTAAAGTCATCACTTAATTGCTGGTACAAAACTAAAAGTGCCTTGCTGTCATCACATAACATGGCATAAGAATCGAGACCAACCTGTGCGATTTGGATTTGCGCTGCTCTTGCGCCTAACTGAATCAGTTTAAAATCAACTAAAGCCGCGGGATTATTTTGCAAAAATTGTTCAAAGAGATCGAAACCTGGCATAGGGGTTTGATTAGGGCTATAAAAAATAGCGGAAAACAAGCGTTGCGTCCAAGGCAGTTCTGCGGCACAGATATGATGCAAAAACTCCGGGATTTTTTCTGTGGGTACTAATAAAACATTCCCCATGATATCACGATATTCCAACCCCTCTTTGGTATAAGAACCCAAAGCTGAAGGCGTTGGATACGTTACGATGGGCCGACCTTCTGTGATGATACTGGCTATATCTGGGTCTTCAACCACCAGTTTATGGTACCCTTTCTTTGATTTATTAAACATAAATTTTGGCTCTAAATAATAAACAGTATAAATCAATACTAGGATATGATTATTATTTAGTCAACCTTGCTGAGCTTCGAGCTCAGTGCATTTTTAGCCAATGTTTTCCCTAATGTCCATATTGACGAGCCTACTTGATGCAAATCACTCATGGTTTGGTGCAGTGCCGTAACGATCCAGTCTCGATCTTTCGCTGTTATCGTAAGCGGGGGTAAAAATTTGATGACATTCATACCATGGCCTGCTACTTGAGATAAAACTCGGTGATTTTTGAGTAATGGAATTGTAACCATTTGGCTAAACAAGCCTTGCTGAGCTGTTTCCATAAGAGACCAGGCGGCTTTCAAGCGTAAGCTTTTAGGTGCTTGCAATTCAATCGCAATCATCATGCCTTTGCCACGCGCTTCTTTGAGAAACTCAAAACGCTCACGGCTCGCATTGAGAGATTGAATTATTTCTTCGCCTATGACAGCACTATTGGTCACTAAGTCTTCTGATTTGATCACAGACAAAGTCGCCAAACCGGCTGCCATAGCTAGATTATTTTTGGCGAAAGTAGAGCCATGCACAACGGCTCTATCCATACGGCTAAATACACTTTCCATAATGGTTTGGGTCATGGCCACCCCCCCAACCGGCACAAAACCACCCGACAGCGCTTTTGCCATCAAAACCATATCGGGTTGAATTTGCCAATGTTCAAAAGCCCAAAATTTACCTGTGCGCCCTATACCGGTTTGTACTTCATCCATCACCAATAACGTACCATATTTCTTACAAAGCCGTTCCACTTCAGGAAAATAGTCGTCATCAGGTACTATCACGCCTTTGCCTTGAATCGGCTCTACAATAAATGCGGCAACCTCACGACTACTCAACGCTTGCTCCAATGCTTCTAATGAATTAAACGGCAGCGCTTCACAATCAGGTAATAATGGCCCAAAACCATTACGAAATACTTTTTCTCCACATAAGGATAATGCACCCAAAGTCAGACCATGGTAACCATGCTCGCAATACAAGATTCGCGTGCGCTTTGTAGTGTAGCGCGCAAATTTAATCGCCGCTTCCACTGCCTCTGTTCCGGAGTTACAAAAAAACATCTTGGTTAAATGATCAGGCATAGTAGCCAAAATTTCTTTGGCTAATAAACCACTTAACAGCGAAACATCCATTTGTACCAAATCAGGCAATTCCATCGTCATGACATCATGCAATGCCTGGATCACCGTAGGATGGTTACGACCTATAGCAAACACCCCAAAACCACTTAGTAAATCTAAATACTCATTGTTTTCTGGATCGTACAGGTATTGACCCAGTGCTTTTTGATAATTTTTATCATAGCCAATCGTCCGCAACACTTTGACCATTTGTCGGTTAAGATACTGCTCGTGTAAATCATACTTGGTACCACGGTGTTGGTCGTACAAATTTTTGATGCTAAATGTCATAATGACCTCTATTCATATCGTAAAATCGTGTAGGTGATACCTAATCTTTACTCAGTTTGAAAAGCATTTCAGTTTAATATATCCACCTGTGCAACACAGTTTAAAACTTTTTTGGCTTGCTGGAAATGCTTGGCTAATGTCAGCAAAGGAGCAAGCAATCTCGGTTGCCGGCAGATTGTCCACAACAGTTGTGACAAAGCCAGCGAAGGGACACAACATTGCAAAATAGGCTGTGGAATATGGACATGCAAACTATCCACAATCACCCGAATCGCCAAAAATTGAAGTTGATAACGCATAGCCTCCTGTCCAATAAGAAAGCTCTCCATATCTGCAACGACCGCAGCGCTTTTTTGGTGTAAGGCTTGCTTTTCTTGAAGACAAGTGAGCACAGTAGGAGTATGCGTCAAACATCTTTGATCTATACCATGTTGGGCTTTTAAAGCGTCTACGAAATCATATTGTAGTGCTGGATGGCAGCGAACTGTTTGCTCACCAAACACTACCTCATCTGGAATACATATCGTGCCTGCTGTAAGGGTCGGTGACAATCCAACCGCCGTACCTAAGCTAATCAGAGTTGAGAATACGCCAAGCTCTGCAGTGCGCCGTATGATAGGAATTGCCGACGCACCCATTCCGGTCACAATCAGCATCGCTTTATCGCTCAAGCGATACGTATCTCCAACCCGCAGACGCCGCGCAACGATGCCTCTGGCTTCCGCTGGTAAAGCAACCATTATTCCAAACATGCATCGTTCTCAAGATTTCTGAGAATTGATGAGATTTGGCAATTCAGGTGCCATATTGCCGTGTGTTTTAGGCCCGCGAAGCGACACACCCAATGCTTTGAAAGGATGTAAAAACATATCATTAACAGCCGTGCCTTCATAACCACAACTCGCCATGCAATTATTGCATTTCTCATGACGACCTACACCAAACTCTTCCCAATTCGTCTCTTTAAGCAAAGTTTCAAATTTAGACGTCACACCGCGGTTGAGTAAATAACAAGGTTTTTGCCAACCCATTATCGTGTAACAAGGATTACTCCATGGCGTACATTGGTATGATTGATTACCTGCCAAAAAATCCAGATAAAGCGAAGAATGCGACAACGGCCACTTCTTGGGAGCTGCTTTCCATTTTTTCAAAATTTCACGAAACAAAAGCTTGGTTTCCTGACGCGACATAAAAATATCTTGGCGCGGCGCATCTTCATAAGAATATCCAGGAGACAACGTAATCTGATCCACCCCTAATTCTGTTACGGTATCAAACAACTCTGCCATTTGATCAGGGATGGCATCATTAAAAATAGTACAGTTGATGCTGACTCTATGATTTTGTTCTTTTGCAAGTTTGATCGCTGCAATGGCTTTATCATACACACCTTTGCGACACACTGACGCATCATGATGCTCGCGGATCCCGTCTAAATGCACCGAAAAAGTCAAATACGGTGAAGGCGTAAATTCATGGATTCTTTTTTTCAACAATAACGCATTGGTGCACAAATACACATATTTTTTGCGTGCAATAATGCCACTCACAATGAGTGGGATGTCTTGATGAATCAAAGGCTCTCCGCCCGCTATGGAAACCATCGGCGCGCCACATTCGTCCACCGCGCGCAATGCTTGTTCGACAGGCATTCGTTTGGCAAGCTCATGGTCGGGTTTGTCAATTTTACCACAACCAGCACAAGCAAGATTACATTGGTACAAAGGTTCCAGCATCAAAACTAGCGGGTATTGTTTCACTTTACGCAAACGCTTACCTAAAACATATTTTGCAATATGCATACTTTGCTTTAAGGGAATGGCCAACGTGCTCTCCTTGTTGTCGATAATAGGCTTACAATGCCGATGCTTCTTCTTCGTAATATTGTTGCTGATTCAAACTTTGTTGCTGATGCCAATATTGATGATAACTCCCTAACGCCATCAATGGCCAGCAGTGTCTATATAAATGATAATTGATCATGAAAGCCGCTGATGTCAACGCATCTGTATTCTTTATTGCACTCACTTTGCGTCTACCATCACCATATCCAGGAAAACCACATCCTGTATAATACTGTTCATCCCAGGTTCCAGCTACTGTCATCGTTTGACATAAGTACTGAACACCCGCTTCCAACGCAGGATGTTGCCAATATCCAGCCGCCATCAATCCAAGTAAAGCCCAAGCGGTTTGCGAAGGGGTACTGGGTCCTTGCCCACGCTGTGCACTATCCACATAAGACGCGCACGACTCACCCCAACTACCATCTGATTGTTGATGCTGTAGCAAAAATCGTACCGCTTTTTGGATCTGAGGTTTCGTCATCTCTTCACCAATTTTTTGTAACCCGCACAATACCGCAGCGGTACCATAAATATAATTCACACCCCAACGTCCAAACCAACTTCCATCCTTTTCTTGCTCACGATAGATATATTTCAGGGATTTTTTGATCGCAGGATGTTGCGGTTTATATCCCATCAAGCCCAATGCTTCCAATACATGTGCCGTCACATCAACACTGGGCGGATCTAATACTTCTCCAAAATCAAAAAAGGGAAACTTGGCCAAAAATGATGCATTATTATCTTTGTCAAAAGCAGCCCATCCGCCTGACTTAGATTGCATACCCAAGACCCATTTAACCCCTTTTTCTATAGCGGTATCAAAAGGCTTATCTTTCACATGTTGATTCGCATGCCACAATGCAATCAATACTTCTGCTGTATCATCAATATCCGGATACTGATTATTTTCAAACTCAAAGGCAAACCCACCTGGCTCCAAATCTGGCTGGATAATTTGCCAATCGCCACCCACTAAGATTTGCTTGCCCACTAACCAAGAGTAAGCACGTTCCATCTGCGGATGTAATGGTTGGAGACCAGCCTCACGCAACGCATTCACCATCAATCCTGTATCCCAGACTGGCGAGACACAAGCTTGCACTTGTAATCTATCTTGAGTGTAAATCGAAAACGACTCAAAACCTTGTATTCCTTTTTGCATCACGGGATGCGTGATAGGGTAACCCATGGTATGGAGTGATAATAAGGAATAGACCCATGGAGGTTGGATTCCGCCCCAAGAACCGTCGGCTTCTTGGTGAGCAATAATCCATTCTATGCTTTTTTTAACTGCTATTTTGCGCTTTAATTTCCAAGGAAAATCATGATAAAAACTCAAGATTTTCGTAATCATCATAAAAAACTTTCGGTCGCGACCCCGACCAGGCAATATCAAATCATCGAGATAACATACCGCTGGAATCTGTTTGGTAGGTCGTTTCATCATCACCAAACTAAGAGGCAAAATCGTGGCACGCGCCCAACTCGCAAAAGCATACAAATTAATAGGAAACCATGTAGGTAATAAGACAATTTCTGGAGGGATAATCGGGATCGTTTTCCACGACCACTGTCCAAACAAAGCCAACCATACGCGCGTAAACACCCGCACATTTAACAAGCCACCTGATTGCAATATAAATGTTTTGGCCCGCTGCAACCTAGGATCCGATTTAGAAATGCCGGCTATCAACAAGGCAAAATAACATTCGACGGTCGTACTCAAATCCCCTGGACCTTGAAAATATAAGGCCCATGATCCGTCATCTTGTTGTTGCGATAAGATATGATTGACTAATTGCTGCTGTTTCGTAGCATCCTCTATTCCCAAAAAATAGAGCAACAACAAATACTCTGCTTCCATCGTGCTATTGGAGTCTAAAGGCGCCACCCAATACCCTTCTTGATGTTGCATATTGAGCGCAAAGTGGATCGCGCGCTTCAAAGTTGAGGCTGTCAGAGTTAATAGTCTTGTCATAGGACCACCACACGAGGGTTACGTAAATAGGAGTGGAACAAAGCACGCAATAACGTCGCATACACAGATTTTCTGGAAATCTTCTCAGGCCATGCAACCAATGTTTTGTGCGCCAAATCCAATGGCACCAAGGTTGAAAACCGAACTCTCCGATTCTTGATACAATCCGTGTAATCCTTTGCATCTTGTAAATACTGTAAGGTTTTTGTCCGCCAATCTTGGATTATAGTTGGATGACTATGCATCAATTTACACATAAACTGCTCTGGATTATCCTGCGGATCCCCATGTTCAAATTCTGAAAATGGCAAATAACAGCGACCTTGCGCAAGATCATGACGCATATCACGCAAAATATTAGTCAACTGCAGTGCTTTTCCAAAGTTTACCGCTTTCGGTAACAGTTTCTCTAAACTTTGTGATGAATACTGCGGAATACAAGCAAAGCACAGTCGTGTCCAAAACTCCCCAACCGAACCAGCCACCCAATACAAATACTGATCCAAATCTTGTGCCGTTTTAAAATGAACAATTTCAGAACTTCTATCAAAATAATCTAAATCAACCATCTGTCCGGTAAAAATCAACAGCAGAACTTGCTGGATAAGCGCTTGGATGCGCTCAGGTTGTTGTCGTAATACAGAAAAAAGTGCCTTGCCACTTCCAAGCAATGTCAAATCAGCGCCTGAAAAATAAGGCGTGCATGCCAGTGCATGATGGCACAGATGAGAAAGAAGCCCTTCGTCATAAGGCTGCTCTACACAGCATCTTAGACTTTGTAACAAATCCCTGCGCAAATCGATAGGGACATTCTGGGCATCAGCGATTGTATCCGACAAGCGTGCAAGCAAATAGGCCAATGCCATAGGTTGTCGGATAGCGCGCGGTAAATAAGTCAGGCTTAGATAAAAAGTCCTTGCCACTTCTTTTAACAATGCATCCATATCAACTATCTGATTACTATCCGTAATGGACCGATTTATGCGGCAAAACACCATTTAACAATCCCCGTGATACATACTGTCAATTTCTCAGTGCGTGACAACTTAATTGTGTTACCTTTCAAAACCTCTTGCGGCATCTTTTTAATTTTACTCAATAAAACAACATAAGAAGCGGTCATCAATTGCAAACTCAAGGATCCGCGTCTTGACACCATTTTATCGAGATTTCGCGATGCCTGGTAATAATATTCAGCTTGCTCAATCGTCTTGTTCAATGCCTGTTCGAGCTCTTCTTGTTTCTCGATCCACTCTGCGGGAATAAACAATTTACCCTCTTGCGCATCCGCATACACATCGCGAACAATATTGGTTAATTGTAAAGCAACCCCACGGTATTCTGCCAACTGTAGAACCGCATTACCACCCTCATAGCCCCAAATCGAGACACAGATCAAGCCTACAATAGAAGCCACTCGGTAGCAATACTGATATAATTCTGGAAAAGTAGCATAGGTGTTTTGTTGAATGGACTGAAGTTGTCCCAAAAACATTTCTCGAAAATATGTCAATGGAATGGGATACTGTCGAATAGTATGTTGTAACGCCAACCAAAAGGTCGCTTCGTTTAAATGCGCAGATTCCGTATATAATTTTTCTGTTTGATGAAAAAAATCATGCAATTGCTTTGTTTTTTCTTCAAGCTCAAGATCACCATCAGCAATATCATCAATCGCTCGCATCCAAGCATAAATTGAAAATAAGGCTTGGCGTTTATGTCTATCTAAGGTGAACCACATCCCTTGATAAAAATTACTACCACTCTCCTTGGCAATTTTGCGACATAGTTGATAAGAACGTTCAACACTGACTCCTTGTCTTTTCATACTCATCACTTGTCCTTCATCCTTGTCTTGGGATATCAAACCGGTCATTCAAAAGAGTATACAATGCTTTTTTATCAGAGGGTAGCCCGAGTAATGAGGACATCGGGTTTCATGGCGTTTTACCCGAGCTACGATTGACTTTACGGAATAGGACGCCATCCTGCTGTTTGCGTTTGCACAAACTCATCATGCTCAATTGTTCGAGCACGTTCACGACGAAACAAAGTAAAACCACCTAGGGCAGCAGCAACACCCACAGCAGCAACCGCAACCCCGCTTGCTGCCAACGTTGCAGCCTGCAAACAAGCGAAAGCTACCACTAGTGCTGCGACACCGACCGCCATCAATAAGATACTTAACTTAAAATGATTTGAAAGAGGCCTTTGCCTCAACGGTGGCATCAAAAAATCTTTGTGCCCAATAAAACCTGGATATGCGATGCCGTGAGCTGGTTGCGTATAACCCCATACAACATTACTTGCTAGCATTTTCTGTGATGGACCACCGTACATTGCAAACAATCGTTTAACATCCTCTCCCATATATAGACAACTATCCAATATGGCCTGGCACAACGCCGCTTCATCTTCTGTTGTATTGTGGTCAGAACCTAACCTAGCCCCGCTCAGCATAAAAATCAGCTCTTCCAAGCTTGGATAGTAAACTCGCGCTTCTTCTGATGCGTGGTCCAAACCATAAGGTGCCATATTGTACTGAGTAAAGCTTGCCGACAATACAGTAGTTCTCACATAATGCTCTAACTTACCTTGTTTATAATCAGCAATCTTTTTCCAAAATACGGTTAAGTCCGTA